>NZ_JASJSU010000189.1:0-578 GCF_030237045.1 Stenotrophomonas maltophilia group sp. Smal17 | reverse complement strand
CAGGTCGGCGTGCCGTACATCGTCGTGTTCCTGAACAAGGCCGACATGGTTGACGACGCCGAGCTGCTCGAGCTGGTCGAGATGGAAGTGCGCGAGCTGCTGAGCAAGTACGACTTCCCGGGCGACGACACCCCGATCATCGCTGGTTCGGCCCGTCTGGCGCTGGAAGGCGACCAGAGCGACATCGGCGTGCCGGCCATCCTGAAGCTGGTCGACGCCCTGGACAGCTGGATCCCGGAGCCGGAGCGCGCAATCGACAAGCCGTTCCTGATGCCGGTGGAAGACGTGTTCTCGATCTCGGGCCGCGGCACCGTGGTGACCGGTCGTATCGAGCGCGGCGTGATCAAGGTTGGCGACGAAATCGAAATCGTCGGCATCCGTCCGGTGCAGAAGACCACCGTGACCGGCGTTGAAATGTTCCGCAAGCTGCTGGACCAGGGTCAGGCAGGCGACAACGCTGGCCTGCTGCTGCGCGGCACCAAGCGTGACGACGTCGAGCGTGGCCAGGTCCTGGCCAAGCCGGGTTCGATCAAGCCGCACACCAAGTTCGAAGGCGAAGTGTACGTCCTGTCGAAGGA
>NZ_JASJSU010000188.1:0-650 GCF_030237045.1 Stenotrophomonas maltophilia group sp. Smal17 | reverse complement strand
AAGCTTGTTGCCAGCTCCCCGATACTTTTCGCAGGCTGCCACGTCCTTCATCGCCTCTGACCGCCAAGGCATCCACCGTGTGCGCTTATTCGCTTGACCATATAACCGCAAGTTGCCTTGGGTTATATATGTGACCCGGGGGTACAAAGCCCGGATACGAATATAACGACTCAATCAATAAAGAGACTTCCGTCTCTCGCCTTAGCCTCACGACACGTCTGATAGAACATCTCAAACGCTCGCTACGTCACAAGTTTTAAAAGAACACGTACCAGCCACAGTGCTGATGCGTATAAAGATCGAATGTATGCGTCATTCAGAGAATGGTGGGTCTGGGTAGACTCGAACTACCGACCTCACCCTTATCAGGGGTGCGCTCTAACCACCTGAGCTACAGACCCGGAAATACACTTTCCGGAACAAACTCGAACATGGTGGAGCCTGTCGGGATCGAACCGACGACCCCCTGCTTGCAAAGCAGGTGCTCTCCCAGCTGAGCTAAGGCCCCAAAAGGGACTCTCACATCGGCCTGGCCGACATGATTCTCTGAATGCAGGTACTTTGTGAAGACGCCCGACAGGACGATGCTGTCTTTGCTCAAAAGGAGGTGATCCAGCCGCACCTTCCGATACGGCTACCTTGTTACGACT
>NZ_JASJSU010000187.1:0-691 GCF_030237045.1 Stenotrophomonas maltophilia group sp. Smal17 | reverse complement strand
AGGGACAACGAAACAACAGCAACGGGCAAAAGCCGCTGGCGTGTGCACGGCAGCGGCGGGGTTCGGGGACAGCGGTCTTACGTAATGCGGTCGGCGGCCTCGGCCAGCAGGCGCCATGCCTTCAGCACGGCGTGCAGTTCATCCATGGAAAGCTCGCCGAACACGTCCTGGCGCAGGCCGATCAACTGGTCTTCCAGCTCGCTGACCAGGGCCTGGCCGGCGTCGGTCAGCCACAGCAGGTTGGCACGGCGGTCGCTGGCGTCGCTCTCGCGGCGGACCAGGTCGCTGGCGCACAGCTTGTCCAGCAGGCGCACCAGCGAAGGCCCCTCCATGCCCAGCTGCTGGGCCAGCGCCACCTGGCGGATGCCACCGCCGGAGCGGCCGATCATCAGCAGCGGCATGGTGCAGGCGGTGGAGATGCCGTAGCTGCCCAGGCGGCTGTCGGCCAGGCGCTGCCACTGCCGCCCTGCGTACAGCAGGCCGGAGCTGAGCTGCATCTGCAGCACGGTGCGCTCGTCGAGGGGTCGGTCCATAAGAGATAGATAGGATACTACTAATTTCATTCCTATCAATGGGTTTTTCTGAATGGGCGGGGGTGTAGTGAGGAAAAGCGTTGCGCCACGTTGCTACGGTGGGGCAGCGGGGGTCGGACGGGGCAGGACACGCCGTAAACCCGTCCCTGGGGGCTCGG
>NZ_JASJSU010000186.1:0-802 GCF_030237045.1 Stenotrophomonas maltophilia group sp. Smal17 | reverse complement strand
GCCGGCCAGCGGCCGGCACTACCTGGCGGTACACTTCCACCATGGCCATTGCCCCTGCTCCACGGTCCCCGAAGAAGCGCGCCCCTCTGTATGAAGAGGTGGCCGAGCATGTGCGCGAGCGTATCTACGATTACCGGCTGCCGCCGGGTGAGTGGATCGACGAGCCCGCGCTGTGCGAGGAACTGGGCATCAGCCGCACCCCGCTGCGCGAAGCGCTGAAGCTGCTGGCCGCCGAGGGCCTGGTGCAGATCGATGCCGGGCGTGGCGCGCGGGTCACCCGGCTCACGCTGGAAGACCTCAACCAGCTGTTCCCGGTGATGGCGATGCTGGAAGGTCGCTGCGCGCATGAAGCTGTCAGGCATATCGACGATGCCGGCGTGCAGCAGCTGGAAGCGTTGCACGCGGCGATGGAAGCGGCGGCGACCGAGGGCAACATCGCCGAGTACTACCGGAACAACTACCTGATCCACGAAACCGTGCAGCACTACGCCGGCAACCCGTGGCTGATCCGCATCACCCATGACCTGCACCGCATCCTGAAGATGCATCGCGGCCGCCAGCTGCTGACCCCGGGCCGTACCGCGCAGTCGCTGGCCGAACACCGCGAACTGATGGAGTGCTTCCGCCGCCGCGACGCGCAGGCCGCTGAACGCACCATGGAGCGCCATCTGCTGAGCCAGGGCCAGGCATTGGCTGCCTATGTGGCAGCGGGCGGGCTGCTGAACGTGCCGGCGCCGTTGCCGACCGCAGGCGGCGGCTGAGCGGGCTGTCGTCGCCTTTGTAGAGTCGAGCCATGCTCGAC
>NZ_JASJSU010000185.1:0-831 GCF_030237045.1 Stenotrophomonas maltophilia group sp. Smal17 | reverse complement strand
CTTCCCCGGATCTTTGAAAGTATGCGCAGGTATCTTGTGAAGGCGCCTGCAGGAAGGATGATTGTCCATCTTGCAGACGTTTGATCAAGCAACTATTAATTGTTTTAAAGCAAGCGATACGTTGCCAGCATCAATCATCTGCAGCTTTAAATTTTGATCTTCGGATCATGTCGTTTTAAGTGAAGAGTTTGATCCTGGCTCAGAGTGAACGCTGGCGGTAGGCCTAACACATGCAAGTCGAACGGCAGCACAGAGGAGCTTGCTCCTTGGGTGGCGAGTGGCGGACGGGTGAGGAATACATCGGAATCTACTTTTTCGTGGGGGATAACGTAGGGAAACTTACGCTAATACCGCATACGACCTACGGGTGAAAGCAGGGGATCTTCGGACCTTGCGCGATTGAATGAGCCGATGTCGGATTAGCTAGTTGGCGGGGTAAAGGCCCACCAAGGCGACGATCCGTAGCTGGTCTGAGAGGATGATCAGCCACACTGGAACTGAGACACGGTCCAGACTCCTACGGGAGGCAGCAGTGGGGAATATTGGACAATGGGCGCAAGCCTGATCCAGCCATACCGCGTGGGTGAAGAAGGCCTTCGGGTTGTAAAGCCCTTTTGTTGGGAAAGAAATCCAGCCGGCTAATACCTGGTTGGGATGACGGTACCCAAAGAATAAGCACCGGCTAACTTCGTGCCAGCAGCCGCGGTAATACGAAGGGTGCAAGCGTTACTCGGAATTACTGGGCGTAAAGCGTGCGTAGGTGGTTATTTAAGTCCGTTGTGAAAGCCCTGGGCTCAACCTGGGAACTGCAGTGGATACTGGATGACTAGA
>NZ_JASJSU010000183.1:0-994 GCF_030237045.1 Stenotrophomonas maltophilia group sp. Smal17 | reverse complement strand
CCATGCGCGACCACCCGCCACAGGTCAACATCCGCGTCGACAACGACCTGTTCGGTGGCCGCCACCAGGACCAGGGCTACACCAACGGCGCCCAGCTGACCCTGGTCTCGCCGAACCTGGTCGACTACACCGATGACCCCTGCCTGCCCCGGATGGCGCGCTGGGTGAACCAGTACCTGGAAGGCCTGCACCCGGGCAGGTTCGAGCAGCAGAACATGATCTTCAGTATCGGCCAGGGCATCTTCACCCCGACCGATCCGGCCCGCCGCGACCTGATCAAGGATGATCGACCGTATGCCGGCGTGCTGATCGCCAGCTTCGGCTTCAACGCGCGCAGCGGCGACCGCCTGCAGACCACCCAGCTGACGCTGGGCGTGGTCGGTCCATGGGCACAGGGCAAGCAGGTGCAGGATGCGGTGCACGACATCCTCAATGACAAGAAGTTCGAGGGCTGGGACAACCAGCTGCACAACGAACCGCTGTTCATGCTGACCCACGAGCGCATGCGCCGCTGGCCCGCCGATGCCAGCCTCAATGCCGGCGGTTGGGGCTGGGATGCGATCAGCCACTACGGCGGTGCGATCGGCAATCTGGAAACCAAGGCCAATGCCGGTGGCGAAGTGCGTTTCGGCTGGAAGCTGCCCGATGATTTCGGCAGCACGCCGCTGCGTCCGGCCGGCGAGAACACCGCGCCGACGCGTGGCGGCCGCCCCAGCGGCTGGTCGTGGCACATGTTCGTCACCACCGACGCGGCCTGGGTGATCCGCGACATCACCCTGGACGGCAACACGTTCCGCAGCAGCCATAGCGTGGACAAGCGCCACGTGGTCGCCCAGGGCGGCTATGGCATGGCGCTGACCCATGGCCGCTGGAAGTTCGCGGTGGCGCGCTACCACAGCACCCGCGAGTTCTACGGCCAGCGCGAAGCCCCGGTGTTCGGCAGCTTCACCATCAGCCGCTCGCTGTAAGCGAGGGGCTGATGGTAGTGGCGGGC
>NZ_JASJSU010000182.1:0-1127 GCF_030237045.1 Stenotrophomonas maltophilia group sp. Smal17 | reverse complement strand
CGCATGGATGGGGCTGCCAAGCCCCCATGGATGGGTTTACGGCGTCCCCGCACTCCGACAACGCCCCGCCATCCCACGGAATGCAAGCTGTTGCCGTTGCCGTTGCCGTTGCCGTTGATTCTGCGGGTGCAGGGCGCAGCCCTGCTCGACCCACCCTCAGACCGTGATGGTCTGGGTCAGTGACTCCCAGGTCGGGGGTACCGGCCACGCCGCAGCCTGGTTGCCATCCAGCACCCGCCGCAGGTCGCGCGGATCAATCTGCGGTGCCAATACGTGCACCAGCTCCAGCGCGTAATCGCGCAGCACGCGGTCGCGCGGCAGCACCGCCCACGCGATGCACTCGGTGATCGGCGCCGGGGCCGGCCACGAGCGCAGGTCCTCATCGTTGGAACTGACCGCCATCTCGGCCAACAGGCCCACGCCCAGCCCGGTACGCACGTAGGTCTTGATCAGATCGGCATCCAGCGCGGTCAGCGCCAGGTCCGGCACCAGACCGTGGGCAGCAAAGGCTCGCTGCAGAGAGGAATTCGGCCGCGTCGAGGATTCGTAGCTGATCAGCGGTTGCCGGGCCAGCGCCGCCAGGTCCGGCGCGCGGCCGGCGCGATCCAGCGGGTGGCCCTTGGGCACCACCACCAGACGCCGCCAGCGGAACAACGGCACGGCGATGCCATCGGTCGGCTCACCACCGGCCGTGCTGATGATGGCGATATCGGCATCACCCTGGTTCAAGCGGTCCAGCGCGTCGGCTTCACCGGCCTGCTGCAGGTGCACGCTGACCTGTGGATACGCCTGCTTGATCGCCGCCACCGCCGGCGGCAGCACGAAGCGCGCCTGGGTGTGGGTGGTGGTCAGGATCAGCTGGCCCTGGCTCTCGCGGCGCTGGTTGGCGGCATAGGTGCGGATGTTGTTGGCCTCGGCCAGCACCGCGCGGGCGCGGGCGATGACCTCGGTCCCGGCCGGGGTGACCGATTCCAGGCTGCGCCCCTTGCGCACGAACAACAGGAAGCCGAGCTCGTCCTCCAGCTGCTTGAGCTGCTTGGACAGGCCCGGCTGGGTGGCGTGCACGCGCGAGGCGGCCAGCGTGATGTTCAGCTCGGCGTCGGCGATGGCAACCAGATAGCGCAGCT
>NZ_JASJSU010000181.1:0-1246 GCF_030237045.1 Stenotrophomonas maltophilia group sp. Smal17 | reverse complement strand
GGAAAGGGGCGGGGCCCACGTGACGGACGCGTTGCTCCGCGCGCGGGTCGCGCATTGTATCGGTTTGTTTCTTCGTATCGAGTGGCGTCGCCCGGGCGATCTGTCACAATGTTCAGGCGGGCCATGAATGCGCTGGCCCCCCAGACCCAACGACAAGCCAGGAACCGCTGTGAGCCAGATCCCCACCCTCGACATCACCCGTTTCGACAGCGACCGCGAGGCCTTCGTGGCCGAGCTGGGCGCGGCCTACCGCCAATGGGGATTCGCGGGCATCCGCAACCATGGCATCCCGCAGGCCGACATCGATGCGGCCTACGATGCCTTCAAGGCCTTCTTCGCCCTGCCGGACGAGGTCAAGCGCAAGTACCACGTGGCCGGCAGCGGCGGCGCCCGCGGCTACACCCCGTTCGGTGTGGAGACCGCCAAGGGCTCCAAGCATTTCGACCTGAAGGAGTTCTGGCACATCGGCCGTGAAATCGCCGACGACTCCAAGTACCGCGACGTGATGGCGCCGAACCTGTGGCCGACCGAGGTCGAGGGCTTCCGTGAGCGCGGTTACGGTCTGTATCAGGCGCTGGATAACCTGGGTTCGCGCGTGCTGTCGGCGCTGGCCCTGCACATCGGGCTGCCGGAAGACTTCTTCGCCGACAAGACCAACTTCGGCAACTCGATCCTGCGTCCGATCCATTACCCGCCGATCACCACCGACGACATTCCGAACGTACGCGCCGGTGCCCATGGCGACATCAACTTCATCACCCTGCTGGTGGGCGCCAGCGCCGCCGGCCTGGAAGTGCAGTCGCACGAGGGCGAGTGGGTGCCGTTTACGTCAGACGCGGACACCATCGTGGTCAACATCGGCGACATGCTGCAGCGCCTGACCAACCACGTGTATCCGTCGACCATCCACCGCGTGGTCAATCCCCCGGGTGAGCTGGCGCGCCAGCCGCGCTACTCGGTGCCGTTCTTCCTGCACCCGAACCCGGACTTCCTGATCGACGTGCTGCCCTCGTGCATCACCCCGGAGAACCCGAGTCGCTACCCGGAGGCGATCACCGCCCACGGCTTCCTCGAGGAACGCCTGCGCGAGATCAAGCTGAAGTAACAAGAAGTGAAGGCCGCCGAAAGGCGGCCTTTTTCTTTGCAGGGCTGCGCCCTGCACCCGCAGAGGCCAAAGCCAAAGCCAAAGCGGCTCTGGGATGTTCCGCGGGGAGGCGGGGAGGTGTCGGATGGCGGGGACGCCGTG
>NZ_JASJSU010000180.1:0-1307 GCF_030237045.1 Stenotrophomonas maltophilia group sp. Smal17 | reverse complement strand
CCCCGACTCTACATCAGCGCAACGGCTCAATCGTGCTCGAAGCGCAGCGGTTCGCTGCCCATCGCCGGGTCGCTGGTGCCGGGGCGTCCATCCTCGGCGCGCCCGGCCAGGCGCAGGGTGCTCTCGCCCGCGCTGACCTGCAGGTCATACCAACCAGCGGTAGGCGTCGCGTCCCACGCCAATGAGGTTTCCGCACGCGCCGGCAGCGCCAGCGCCTGCTCGGGCATGTGCCCGGCATAGGCGCCGGCCTGCACACGCAGTTGCAGCGCGCTGTCGCCGAGATTGCGCAGCTGCAACCGCAGCTGGCCGTCCGCGCGCACGACCGTCGCCTGCAGGGCCGGCGCCTTTGCCGCGCCCTGGAAATGGCGGTGGAAGCCATTTGGGCCGAGCAGCCACAGGTCGTAGCGCCCCTGGGCATCCAATGGCCAGCGCTCCTGCAGCGGCATCCCCGGCAGCAGCGTGTAGCGGCGCGGAATGGCGCCAAGCCGCAGGCGGTCGTAGACATGCAGTACCGCCGCCGCACCTTCGCAGGACAGCACCAGATCCACGCCCGTTGCATCCAGGCGGGCAATCGACGCCTGCGGCCGATAGGGCAGGGCCCGCGCCGGGCGTATGCCGCTTTCCTGCTTCGCCGGGTTCAACCCCTCCGGCAACGCCGGCACGGTGCGTCCCGGCAGCGCAGCGGCACGTGCGGCCACCGCGCTCACGTCGGGCAGGCCGCGCACGAACGGGCGGGTATCGCGCTGGGCAAAGTCGAAGGCGCCCGTCAGGTCGCCACAGACCGCACGGCGCCACGGCGAGATGTCCGGCGCGGCCACGCCAAAGCGGCGTTCGATCAGGCGTATGACCGAGGTGTGGTCGTACACCTGTGAATCGACCCAGCCGCCGCGGCTCCACGGCGAAATCACGTACAGCGGCACGCGCGGGCCGAGCCCATACGGGCGGCCGCGCAGCTCGGCGGCATCGTATTTTTCATCACCCGGTGCCGGATGACGGTGATACTCGCCGTCGGTACTGACCGATGAGGCGCCGGCCCAGCCGCCGTCCACGGGCGAAGGCGGTGCCGGTGGCGGCATGTGGTCGAAGAAGCCGTCGTTCTCGTCGAACATCAACAGCAGTGCCGTACGGCTCCAGACCTCCGGGTCGGCGGTCAGCGCGTCCAGCACGCGCGCGGTATAGGCCGCGCCCTGGGCGGGACTGGACGGGCCGGGATGCTCGCTGCCGGCGGCGTCGGCGATGATGAAACTGACCTGTGGCAGGCGCCCATCAAGCACGTCCTGGCGCAGCTGCGCCACCCCACGGGTGCT
>NZ_JASJSU010000017.1:37716-62965 GCF_030237045.1 Stenotrophomonas maltophilia group sp. Smal17 | reverse complement strand
GCGGGCCGCCCAGCACCTGTGGAAGGCGCAGGAGGCCATCGTCGGCGTGCTGCGCGGCAACGGTTCGCTGCTGGCCTTCCACCCGATCCGCCACAGCTACCCGCACTGCTGGCGCCACAAGACGCCGGTGGTGTTCCGCGCCACCCCGCAGTGGTTCATCTCGATGGACAAGGCCAACCTGCGCACCGATGCGCTGGCCGCCATCGACACCGTCGGCTGGTTCCCGGCCTGGGGCAAGGCGCGCATCCAGAGCATGGTCGACGGTCGCCCGGACTGGACCATCTCGCGCCAGCGCACCTGGGGCGTGCCGATCGCACTGTTCACCCACCGCCAGACCGGCGAGATCCATCCGCGTTCGGTCGAGCTGATGCAGCAGGTGGCCGACCGAGTCGAGGCCGAGGGCATCGACGTGTGGTACTCGCTGGATGCCGCCGAACTGCTGGGCGCCGAAGCGGCCGACTACGAGAAGGTCACCGACATCCTCGACGTCTGGTTCGATTCGGGCGTGACCCATGAAGGCGTGCTCGCCGCGCGCGGCTTCGGCAAGCCGGCCGACCTGTACCTGGAGGGTTCCGACCAGCACCGCGGCTGGTTCCAGTCCTCGCTGCTGACCGGCGTGGCGATCGACAAGCGCGCCCCGTACAAGCAGTGCCTCACCCACGGTTTCACCGTGGACGAGCACGGCCGCAAGATGTCCAAGTCGCTGGGCAACGGCATCGAACCGCAGGACATCATGAACAAGCTGGGCGCGGACATCCTGCGCCTGTGGATCGCCTCGGCCGACTACAGCAACGAGATGTCGCTGTCGCAGGAGATCCTCAAGCGCAACGCCGATGCCTACCGCCGCCTGCGCAACACCGCGCGCTTCCTGCTCGGCAACCTGGATGGCTTCGATCCGGCCCAGCACCTGCGTCCTCTCGACCAGATGGTCGCGCTGGACCGCTGGATCGTGCATCGCGCGTGGGAGCTGCAGGAGAAGATCAAGGCAGCCTACGACGGCTACAACATGGCCGAGATCGTGCAGCTGCTGCTGAACTTCTGCAGCGTGGACCTGGGCTCGCTGTACCTGGACGTGACCAAGGACCGCCTGTACACGATGCCGACCGATTCGCACGGTCGGCGCTCGGCGCAGAGCGCGATGTACCACATCGCCGAAGCGTTCACCCGCTGGGTGGCGCCGATCCTGACCTTCACCGCCGACGAGCTGTGGGGCTACCTGCCGGGCGAACGTGCCGGGCACGTGCTGTTCACCACCTGGTACGACGGCCTGGCGCCGCTGCCGGCCGATGCCCAGCTCAACGCCGCCGACTTCGACCAGCTGCTGGCCGTGCGCGAGCAGGTGGCCAAGGTGCTGGAGCCGATGCGTGCCAATGGTGCGATCGGTGCCGCGCTGGAAGCGGAGATCACCATCGCCGCCAGCGAAGAGCAGGCCGCGAAGTGGCAGCCGCTGGCCGATGAACTGCGCTTCCTGTTCATCAGCGGCGACGTGCAGGTGCGCCCGGCAACCACCGACGAAGTGTTCGTCAGCGCCCAGCCGACCACCAAGGCCAAGTGCGTGCGCTGCTGGCACCACCGCGCCGATGTCGGCAGCAACGCCGACCATCCCGAACTGTGCGGCCGCTGCGTGAGCAACATCACCGGCGCCGGCGAACTGCGGAGCTGGTTCTGATGAGCACTGCACGCCCGCATCCCAACGCCCTGGTCTGGCTGCTGCTGTCGGCGGCCATCATCGGCCTGGACCAGTGGTCCAAGGCCTGGGTGCTGTCGAGCCTGCCCGAGTTCCAGCCGGTGGTGGTCATCGACGGCTTCTGGAACTGGTACCGCACCTACAACACCGGTGCGGCGTTCAGTTTCCTGAGCGACGCCGGTGGTTGGCAGAAGTACTTCTTCACCGCGCTGGCGATCGCCATCAGCGGCCTGATGGCCTGGTGGCTGCGCGGCACCGCCCGCGGCAACTGGAAGGCCGCGGTGCCGTATGCGCTGATCATCGGCGGTGCCATCGGCAACGTGATCGACCGCCAGGTGCACGGCCACGTGGTCGATTTCATCCAGTGGTACGTGGGCAGCTACACCTGGCCCTCGTTCAACATCGCCGATTCGGCCATCGTGGTGGGGGCCATCGGCATCGCCCTGTTTGGCCTGTTCGACGGCAAGTCCGCCAAAAAGGCGGATAATGCCAATCCGAAACCGTAAGCCGGCCGCTGCCGGGAGATTGAACTGATGGATGTGCTGCTCGCCAACCCGCGTGGTTTCTGTGCCGGTGTCGATCGTGCGATCGAGATCGTCAAGCGCGCGATCGAAACGCTGGGCGCGCCCATCTACGTCCGCCATGAAGTGGTGCACAACCGCTTCGTGGTCGACGACCTGAAGCAGCGCGGCGCGATCTTCGTCGAGGAACTGGACGAAGTGCCTGACAACAACACGGTGATCTTCAGCGCGCATGGCGTTTCGCAGGCGGTGCGCCAGGAAGCCGAGCGCCGTGGCCTGAAGGTGTTCGACGCCACCTGTCCGCTGGTGACCAAGGTCCACTTCGAAGTGGCCCGCCACTGCCGTGCCGGCCGTGACGTGGTGCTGATCGGCCACGCCGGCCACCCGGAAGTGGAAGGCACCATGGGCCAGTGGAACCGCGAGGCCGGCACCGGCCAGATCTATCTGGTCGAGGATGTGGAGCAGGTCGCCACGCTGCAGATCAACCAGCCGGAAAACTTCGCCTACACCACCCAGACCACGCTGTCGGTGGACGATACGCGCGGCATCATCGATGCGCTGCGCGAGCGCTTCCCGGCCATGCAGGGCCCGAAGAACGACGACATCTGCTACGCCACGCAGAACCGCCAGGACGCGGTGCGCGACCTGGCCAAGCGCTGCGACCTCGTGCTGGTGGTCGGTTCGCCAAACAGTTCCAATTCCAATCGACTGAGTGAGCTCGCCCGTCGCGAAGGCGTGGAGAGCTACCTGATCGATGGCGCGCACGAGATCGACCCGGCGTGGGTGGCAGGCAAGCAGCACATCGGCGTCACCGCAGGTGCTTCTGCACCGCAGGTGCTGGTTGACGGCGTGCTGGCGCGGCTGGCCGAGCTGGGGGCCACCGGCGTGGGTGAGCTGGATGGCGAACCGGAATCGATGGTGTTCGCGCTGCCGAAGGAACTGCGCCTGCGCCTGGTCGACTGACCGGGCCTGACTCTGGTGGGTGCGAACCTTGGTTCGCACTGCTTCTGGATGCATTCCATCCACGCATGGCGTGGATCTGCTGCTCCCGGCCTTGTTGCCGGGTTTGCCGCTTCTGGCGGTGTTCGCGCGGGCCATGACCTTTGGCCATGGGGCCACGCATCCCACAGGCCTAGCATCGGGAAATTCTCCGCTGTTGGACGCTGCCCGATGAAAACCCGAGCCTTGGCCATGTCGTTGCTGTTCGCGCTGGCCGCCACGCCTGCATTGGCGCTGGCGCAGGCCGCGCCGCCGGCCAATGCCGCAGCGCCCGGCCTGCTGCGCATCGACGTGGATGCGCGTGACCTGGCCCGCCGCATCTTCAAGGTCACCGCCACCGTGCCGGCCAAACCCGGCCCGATGACCCTGCTGTATCCGCAGTGGATTCCCGGCAACCATTCGCCCACCGGCCCGATCGACAAGCTGGCCGGGCTGCGCGTCACCGCCAACGGCAAGCCGCTGGCCTGGCAGCGCGATCAGTTCAATGTCTATGCGTTCAAGGTGGACGTGCCCGAAGGCGTGAGCGAGATCGTCGCCCACTTCGACTTCCTGTCCTCGCAGGGCGGCAGCCAGGGCCGGGTGGTGATGACCCCGGAAATGCTCAACCTGCAGTGGAACGCCAATTCGCTGTATCCGGCGGGCGTCGATGCGCGCCAGCTGCAGGCGCAGGCCAGCGTGACCCTGCCCAAAGGCTGGTCGTTCGCCACCGCGCTGGAAACCGCGCGCCGTGACGGTGACACCGTGGTGTTCAAGCCGATTTCCTATGACCACCTGGTCGATTCGCCGTTGTTCGCCGGCGAGCACTACCAGCGCATCGACCTCGACCCGGGCGCGAAGGTGCCGGTGCACCTGAATGTGTTCGCCGACGATGCCAAGTCGCTGAAGCCGACGGACGCACAGATCAAGCTCCACCGTGCGCTGGTGCAGCAGGCCGACAAGCTCTATGGCGCGCGCCACTACAACCACTACGAGTTCCTGCTGGCACTGACTGACCGCCTCGGCGGCATCGGCCTGGAGCATCACCGTTCCAGCGAGAACAGCGCCGAGCCGGGTTACTTCACCGAGTGGGACAAGAGCGCGTGGATGCGCGACCTGCTGCCGCACGAGTACACCCACTCGTGGAACGGCAAGTACCGCCGCGGTGCCGACCTGGCCACCGCCAGCTTCAACGTTCCCATGGGCGACAGCCTGCTGTGGGTGTACGAGGGCCAGACCCAGTTCTGGGGCCAGGTATTGGCCGCGCGTTCCGGATTGTGGTCGGTCGAGCAGGCGCGCGACATGCTGGCCAATGTGGCCGCCACTTATGACCGTGGCCGCCCGGGCCTGGCCTGGCGGCCCTTGCAGGACACCACCAACGACCCGACCATCGCCCAGCGTCGCACGTTGCCGTACCGCAACTACCAGATGAGCGAGGACTACTATTCCGGTGGCCAGATGTTGTGGCTGGAAGTGGAAGGCAAGCTGCGCGAACTGAGCGGCAACCGCCGCAGCCTGGACGACTTCGCGCGCGCCTTCTTCGGTGTTGGCAATGGGGACTGGGACGTCAATCCGTACACCTTCGATGACGTGGTCGCGACCTTGAACGGCATCGCGCCGTACGACTGGGCGACGTTCCTGCGCGGCCGCCTGGACGGACATGGGCCGCTGACCGGCGGCCTGGCGCTGGCCGGTTGGAAGCTGGTCTACCGCGATACCCCGAACGCCGCCTACAAGGCGCAGGAAAAGCGCGCCAAGGGCGCATTGCTCGCCTACTCGCTCGGGGCGACCGTGCTCGACAGCGGCACGGTGAGCGACGTGATCTGGGACAGCCCGGCGTTCAACGCAGGGTTGGCGCCCGGCATGAAGGTGATCGCGGTCGGCGGCCGCGAGTACAGCAGCCAACGGCTGAAGGACGCCGTGGCTGACGCGGCCAGAGACAAGGCGCCGATCGTGCTGCTGGTCAAGCAGTTCGACCGCATCGATACGATGAACATCGACTACCACGGTGGCCTGCAGTACCCGCTGCTGGAGCGCATCGCCGGCACGCCTGATCGCCTGGCCGAGCTGTGGAAGGCGCGATGAAAGCGCGCGCCCGCGACGGCATGATCCTGCTGGTGGCGATCCTGGCCATCATTGGCGCGTACCTGCACGGTGATGGACGCTGGCTGCACTGGCTGGCGAAGCCGGCCACGACGCTGCTGATCGCCGGCATCGCCTGGCAGGTGCACACCCCCGCGCAACCGTTCTACCGGCGCGCGGTGCTGGCCGGCATGCTGCTGTCGTGCGTGGGCGACATCGCGCTGATGCTGCCGGTGGATGCGTTCGTGCCTGGCCTGGTGGCATTCCTGCTGGCCCACCTCTGCTACATCGCCGCGTTCCGCGATGGACTGCGCGGCGGGCGTGGTCTGGTGGCTGCCAGCGTGCTGCTGGGAGCGTTTGCCGCACTCAATGTGCTGGGCCTGTGGCCGCACCTGCCGGCGCCGATGCGCATCCCGGTGCTGGCGTACGTGGTGGTGCTGGCCTCGATGGCGGTGCTGGCCCTCGCACGCGCATGGGTGCGTCCTCAGGCGGCCGCGCCGGAACCGTGCAGCGCACGCTGGGCCGCTGCCGGTGCCGTGCTGTTCGTAGCCAGCGATTCACTGCTGGCCTGGGACCGCTTCGCCGGTGGCCTGCCGCTGGCCAGCCTGCTGGTGCTGTCCACCTACTACGCCGCGCAATACGCCATCGCCCGCTCGGTGAAGTAGCAAAAAGGGGACGGAGGGGATTAGGTCGTATTCGGCATCGTGGCAGAAACGACTTAATCCCCTCCGTCCCCTTTTCCGGTGTTGCGCTCAGCGGAACTGCAGGGTCAGCAGGTAGTAGCGGCCCAATGGATCGTCCAGCCCGGGCATCTGCCCGCCATTGCCGACCAGGTAGTTCACCGGTTGTGTGTCGAGCACGTTGTGCACGTCCAGTGCGGCAACGATGCGCGGGCCAAGGCGGCGTGCCAGGTGCAGGTTCCAGCGCAGCTGGCGGGGGTTCATGCAGTGGTTCTGTTCAACCTGATCCTGCGGGCACTCGGCACCGGGCAGCCAGGCGCGGGTGCGGCCGACCTGGTTGCCGCGCAGGGCGATGTCCCAGTGGCTGTTCTGCCACTGCACGTTCAGCACCGCTGCCATCTCCGGCGTCACATGGCCGCGCAGGTCGATCGCGGGTTCGTGGTCGCGCTGGCGGCGCAGTTCCTGCTGTTTCAGTGCATCCAGCGAGAACAGCCATTGGCCGTTGCTGCCGGTGTCGATGCGGTACTCGCCGCGCAGCACCCAGTTGCGCGACGTGGTGCGGCCGATGTTGTCGAAGGACAGGCGCAGGCTGCGCAGCCTGCCTTGTTCGTCCAGCTGCCAGGTATCGCGGTTCCAGACCGCATCGTTGGGCTGCAGTGCGAGGATCTCGTTGCGCAGCTCGACGATGTTGTGGGTCAGCGACAGCGAGAACGCATCATTCGGGGACCAGGTCGCGGCCAGTGAATGGCTGCGCGAGCTCTCCGCTTTCAGCATGGTGTTTTCTTCCACGTCTGCGGTCACCCTGCAGCGTCCATCCGCGGCGCTCTGCGCACACGGCGGCAGCGCATCCGAAGCGGGCAGGGTGAGGGTGCCGAACTGGCCGGGTGGGCGCCGCTGCTCGAACAGGCTGGGGGCGCGGTAGCCACGCCCGCTGGCCAGCAGGAATGACCACTGCGGCGACGGCGTCCAGCGCAGGCCGGCCCGTGGCGAGACCGCGGTGTAGTCACCGTCACGGTCCCAGCGTGCGGCCAGGTCCATGCGAAGCGCAGGTGCCAGTGGCAGGCCGAGTTCGGCGTAGGCGCCACCACTCTGCCGCGACAGCCTGCGCTGCTGCTGCGGCAGTCCCAGCGCCAGGTCACCCTGGCTCAGCAGCGCATCGGGGTGCGAGGTCCAGCGCTCATGGCGCAGGTCGATGCCGGTGGCCAGCTGCGCATTGCCTCCCGGCAACGGCATGAGTTCGCGCTGCATGCCCCACCAGCCCTGCCATTGTTCGGTAAGGCCACGGTTGCGGATCATCGGGAACCAGGACGCCGTTTCGCCGCTGGGCAGCATGTCGAATCCGGGCAGGAACCGAAGTGACTGCGCGGCCTCGATCAACGGGGTGGCCCGCACGGTGCCCGGCGTGGACAGGCTGACATCACTGCGCTGTGCGCTGAGCCCGGCATCCCAGCTGCGCCGGCCCTGGTCGCGGCCGATGCCGAAGGTGACGTCAGCATCGGTGGCGCGAACGTGTGGGCGCACGTTGCCGGCTTCGCGCAGCACGGTGTTGAAGGTGATTCCGTACAGGGCGAGGGAAACCGCGGTGGGGCCGAGGTCGAAGCGCTGGCGGTTGTGGCTGGCGCGGGCCTCGGCATAGGCGTAGCGCCCTTCGCCACGTTCATGCCGATAGCGCAGGTAGGCCGACGCGGTATCCGAAGCGGGCTGCAGCGAGCGTGGGCGCGCACTGTCGAACCAGCAGGCACCATCGCGCCGCTTCAACGGCCCTTCGCAGCGCCGTGCAGGCCAGTAGCGGCCAGCGCCGAAGGCACCGATCAGGTATTGCGAGGTTTCCGCATGCCAGTCGCGGCGGTCGCCGGCCAGGTGGTCGACACGGTGCAGGTCGACGCCGGCGAACCAGCGATCGCCGTTGCCGCGCAGGCCGCCGGTGGCCGCCTGCAGGCGATACTGCGCGGCGTCGCCCCGGCTGCTCAGGCCGGTCTGCAGCATGGCTTCCGGCCCATCGGCCTGGTCGCGCAGGATGATGTTGACCACGCCGGACATGGCGTCAGCGCCGTAGATCGCCGAGGCACCGCCACGCACCAGCTCGATGCGTTCGACGAAGCTGAGCGGAATGCCGCCCAGGTCGGTAAGCCCTCCCTGCTCCAGCGACACCATCGGGTAGCGCGGCAGGCGCCGGCCATTGACCAGGAACAGGGTGGCGCGCGGCCCCATGCCATCGAGGCTGGTAGTGGCTGCGGCACCGACCGGCAGGTACTGCGAGTCACCGCTGCGCGCGCTGCTCATCGCCGGCAGGCCATTCATGCCGGGCAGGTGCCGCAGCAGGTCGAACAGGCTGCCGTAGCCGCTGCGCAGGATGTCGTCCCGATCAATCGTGGTGACCGGCAGCGTGGTCTGCACCGAGGTGCGTGGCAGGCGGCTGCCGGTGACGTGGATCGGTGCCAGTTCCACCTGCGGCGGCGGCCGGGGGGCATCGTGGCGGGGAGCCACCACGGCCTTTGGCGTGGGTGTTGTGGCAATCGGGGCCGCACCGACGCGGCGCACCACGAAGCCACCCGAAGGCGTGCGCAGGATCGTCACCGGCATGCCGGCAACCAGCTGCTTCAGGGCGGTGGCGGGATCGGTCCCGGTGTTCGCGCCGTCGCTGTGCAGACCTGCCAGCTCACGGGCGTCGAACAGCAGCGCGATGCCGCTCTGCCGTGCCCACTGCTGCAGCGCCGACGGCAATGGGCCGGCATCGATGCGGTAGGCATGCGTGGCCGCCGATTCGCTGGCAGTGGCCGCGGGCAATGCAGTGGCCAACAGCACCAGGCACAGCAGGGGGCGGAGCAGCCCCCACTGCAGCGCGCCCGGTCCTGCCATCACTGCAGGCCCCCTCAGTACGTGCGGCGCAGTTCCAGCGCGCCATCCGGGCGCGTCTGGCCAGCGACGGACCAGCCCAGTTCCAGTGCGGACAGCAACTCCTGTGCGTCGCCTGCGCGGAACGTGCCACTGACCGCCAGGTTGCTGATCTCCGGATCGGCAATCACCAGCGGTGTGCGGCCATAGCGGTTCATCCGTTCGACCACGATCGACAGCGGCGTGGCGTCGAATACCAGCTGTCCCTGCAGCCAGCCCTCGGCGGCCGCCGTGGACGACAGCGCCGGGCCCGGCTGGATGCGCCCGGAAGGCAGCACCTGCAGCTGCTGGCCCGGTGCGAGGGTGTGCTGGGCTGCGCCGTTGCTCACTTCCACCGCGCCTTCCAGCAGCGCGACTTCCACCAGGCCATCGCGCAGGCGTTCAACCTGGAAGGTCGTGCCGATATCGCGGATCGTGCTGCTGCCGGCGCGCAGCTGCAGCGCCTTGTTCGACGGCGCGACCTGCAGCTGCAGGCGCCCGCGTTCAAGGTCCAGCTCGCGATGGCGCCAGCCGAAACGGGCGTGCAGCGTGGTGCCCGCGTCGAGCGTGGCCACGCTGCCGTCGGCCAGGGTCAGCTGCTGCGTTTCGTGGCTGTCATTGGCATAGCGCTGCGGCGTGGGGTTGCCGTCCACGGCCAGCATCCAGCCCACGCCGATGGCCAGGCAGATGCCGGCGGCGGCCGCGAATGCCGGCAACCCGCGGCGGCGCGGCGGTCGCGCCGCACGGGCCGCAGCGGTACGCAGCCAGGGGTCTGCCGCCAGCCCCTGGCCCTGCTGGAACAGGTTCTCGGCCTGCACCCACGCTTTCACATGGGCCGGGTTTTCGGCCAGCCAGTCCTCGAACGTTTCGCGTTCGGCCGGCGTGCAGTCCGGCGCTTCCAGCCGCGCCACCCAGGTGCTAGCGCGTTCGAACAGCGAGGCGTCTTCCGTGTGCCGCTGACGGTTCATTCCACATCCCTGTCGTTGTGCAGTGGATCCGGTCCCAACTCCTGGCGCAGGCCCTGCAGGGCACGGGCGATATGTTTTTCCACGGTCTTGGCAGTAATTCCACAGTGCCGCGCGATCTGCGTATAGCTCATGCCGGTGATCCGGTTGAGCAGGTACACCTCGCGCGCGCGCTCGGGCAGTTTGAAAAGGGCCTGCCGCAGCAGGGACAGCATCTGCCCGGACTCGGCCTGGCGCAATGGATCGGGCGACTGGCTGGTGGGCTGGTCGCTGCCATCATGCTCGGCCAACGGCAGGTGCGGTCGCGACTGCGCAGAGCGGCCGCGATCGGCCAGGCGGTTGCGGGCGATACGATACAGCAGCAGGCGCAGCTCGTCGGCGCCGTGTGCGCGATAGCGGATCAGCCGCTCCATGCAGTCCTGCGCGATGTCCTCTGCATCCTCCGGCCCGACGCCCCGCGTGCGCAGGAACGCACACAACGGTGCGCGTTCTTCGCGTACGAACGCGATGAAGGCATCCGCTGGCACCGGTGGCTCCGGCGCGTGGTGGATCAGGGGGGACGGAGCGGACAGGGCTGGCCTCGGCTGACATTGGCGGATGCGTCATCGAGTTTTACGCGACGATGACCGGATGGGGAAGAGTGTGCGGCACCCACATCCTTATTGTGAATGCATTCATGATCGGACGGCGGCTCGGCTGGGGGAGTTCGAGCCGCTCTGACGTTTGACCCTTTACCCGCGTGTTGCGGGTGGAGAGAGAACGTATGAAGCATTCGAAGTTGAGCCTGGCCCTGGCCGGGCTGATCAGCGTCGGCGCCCTCGCGGCTGCTGATGACGTCATGGCAATGAGTTATCACGTGCAGGGCGATCGCATCTTCCTCAGTGGCGGGGTGACCTACGCCGACGTGGTGTCGTTGCCGGCGTTGCTGGCCAAGGCGCAGGCCGAGGGCCGGCCGATCCGCGAAGTGGTGCTGCGCACCTCCAACGGCGGCGCGCTGATCGCCGGCGAGTGGCTGCAGGGCGTGATCCGCACCGCCGGCCTGAACACCATCGTGTCCGGCCACTGCATTTCGTCGTGCTCGATCATGCAGTCCGGTGGCGTCGAGCGCTATCTGGCCGGCGACCTGCCGATCGTCGATTCGGTGCAGATCCACGCGGC
This sequence comes from Stenotrophomonas maltophilia group sp. Smal17, assembly GCF_030237045.1. NCBI lineage: Bacteria > Pseudomonadati > Pseudomonadota > Gammaproteobacteria > Lysobacterales > Lysobacteraceae > Stenotrophomonas > Stenotrophomonas maltophilia group sp. Smal17. Next base: position 52,023 of record NZ_JASJSU010000017.1, on the reverse strand, counting down.
CAGCAGCGGCGGCAAGGTGATCTATACGCCGTCGCCGCGCATGACCCAGATCTACACCGGCAACTACGGCGGCGGCATGGATGCGGGCCTGCTGCACAAGGCCATGTACGAGGTCGTGCAGCCCAATGGCCTGCTGGTGTTCCGCGACCCGGCGCGCACCACCGGCGCCTCGGTCACCTTCGACCCGGATGGCAGCGGCAGCAAGCTGGAGTCGTTCCCGGGCCAGGACATCCATAGCAACAACATCATCACCGCGAACGGCTATCGCGATCCTGGCGACACGTTGAACGTGAGCGCGAACGTGAGCGGCGACATCAACCCCGGCTACCTGCGCACCGGGCGCCAGCTGCAGACCTTCGTCGACGACGATTTCGCGCGCTGGAACACCGACTGGCAGTCCAGCTACATCAACCTGGCGCAGAGCATCTACAACGCTTCAAGCCGTGGCCCGCAGGGTATCGGCCCGGATTCGGTGCAGGACTACCTCAACGATCCGGGCATCCAGGCGCTGCTGCTGTCCAAGCTGCGCCTGGCCGACCTGGACGTATCCACGCTCGACAACGCCATGGGCGTGATCCGCGTGAGCAACGGTGCCACCTGGCGCACCGCCGCCACCACCGGCGCCGACTTCATGCTGGTCGACAACGGCACCATCGCACTGGAAGGCGGCGCGCTGCGTGCGTCGGAAGTGCGCGTGCTGGGCGCGGGCATGCTGGTTGGTCATGGCGACGTGGCCGGCACCGCGATGGATCTTGATGCACTGGGCAGCGGTTCCGGCCCCTCCTGGCGCGAGGACGGCTTCAACCGCCTGCGTGTGTTTGGCACGCTGATGCCGCGCGGCGGCGATCTGGTCACCCACGGCTACGTCAACATCATGCCGGGCGGCAAGCTGTTGTTCGACGTCACCGAGAACGGCGGCGCGGCCACCGGCCGACTGCGCGTGGGCACGTTCTTCGATGACGAACCGACCGATGGCGCGCTGGTGATCTCCAAGGGCGCCTTCCTCGAATTGAATGTGGCGCAGGGCTACTACGGCCAGGATTTCCGCCGTGACCTGGTGCAGGGCCCGATCTACCAGGGCGGCTTCGAGGATGTCGTGCGCCTGGGCGACACCGGCTACAGCGCCAGCATCACCGCGGGCGATGTGTTCCGCCCGCGCCACAACTCGCTGCTGAGCTTCAACGTGAAGCAGACCGCCGACGGCCTGTGGCTGACGGCAAACCCAGGCTTCGATCAGCTGGGCCTGTTCACCAACGCCACTTCCGGTGATGGACTGGGCCGCGCGCTGGCGACCGCCTCCGCCCGCCAGGACGGCAACCTGAAGTCACTGCTGGGCGCGCTGCAGTTCGCCGACCGTGATGTGATCGCGCAGCAGGCCGGTGCCCTGCGCGGTGATGCGCATGCCAGCCTGCGGCTGGCCGACAACGCGCTGGTCGGCAGCATCGGCAACGTGGTGCAGCAGCACCAGGCCGCGATGCGCAGTGGTGGTGATTCCGATGGCCTGGCCTCGCAGGCCGCGCAGTCGGTGTCGGCACAGCCGGGCATGCGCCACGGCAGCCTGTTCAACCAGCTGGCGATGCATCTGGTCGAGCCGGCCGCCGGCAGTGCTGCGGGCAGCGGTGATGCTGGCCGAAACCGTGGCATATGGGCGCGCGGCTTCGCCAGCCATGGCCGCATCGATGCGGAAGGCGGCGTGGCCGGCCTGAGCCACAACATCGGTGGCATCGTGGTCGGTGCCGATACCCGCGTGGCCGATGACCGCGTCACCCTCGGCGTCAGCGTGGCGGCCGCCGACATGTCGACCAAGGGCCGCGACGGCTCCGACTTCAGCGGTGACGTGCGCGCGCTGGACGTGGGCGGCTATCTGGACGCGACGTACTCGCGCGGTTATCTGTCGGCAGCGGTGCGCTACACCGACCTGCGCCACGACACCCGTCGCAGCATCAGCGGCATTGATGGCCTGCAGCAGCCGCTGCGCGCCAAGTACAACAACGATGCAATCTCCGCACGGGTCGAGCACGCGTTCTCGTTCACCACCGGCAATGGGCTGGTGATCCAGCCGTTGCTGCCGGTGGTGGATTACGCGCGCACCTCGGCCACGCGCTTCAATGAAGGGCAGGGCGCGGGCGCGCTGGTTGGCCGCAGCGGCAGCCTGGAAAGCATCCGCGTCGGTGCCGGCCTGCAGCTGTTCAAGACCTTCGAAGGCAACAACGGCGAGCGCATCACCCCGCGTGCCCGCGTGGTCTGGCAGAAGGAACTGGGCGATTCGCAGGCCCGCTACAGCACCGGATTCGCCGCCGCCCCGGACCTGGTGTTCGGCGCCAGCAGCCAGGCCGTGGGTGAGCAGGTGCTGGCCTGGAACCTGGGCGTGACCAGCCGCGCCAGCGAACGCCTGTCGATCATGGCCGACTACGTGGGCGAGCGCCGCGACGGGCAGATCCAGAACGGCGTGATGCTGGGCCTGGGCTATCGGTTCTAAGTAAGTGGCAGGGGGCACCGGCGATGCCTGCATCGCCGGTGCCATCCCCACGGGCGCGTGGCTGCGGTATGGTCGGCAGGGCATCCCACCCAGGTCCTTCCATGCAGATCGCCGTCTTCAGCGCCCGCCCTTACGACCGTCGCTTCCTGGACGAAGCCAACCAGCGTGATGCGGACGGGCAGGGCTACGCGTTCGTCTACTTCGATGCCGCGCTGGATGTGCATACCGCAGCGCTGGCGCAGGACTGCGCCGCCGTCTGCGTGTTCGTCAATGACCGCCTCGACGCGCCAGTGCTGCACGCCCTGCATTCGCTCGGTGTGCGTGCGGTGCTGCTGCGCTGCGCGGGCTTCAACAATGTGGATCTTGCTGCGGCGAAGGCACTGGGCCTGTTCGTCGCGCGGGTGCCGGCCTACTCGCCCGAAGCCGTGGCCGAGCACGCGCTGGCGCTGGTGATGACCCTCAACCGGCAGACCCATCGTGCCTACAACCGGGTGCGCGAAGGCAACTTCATGCTTGATGGCCTGCTTGGCCGCACCCTGCATGGCCGCACCGTCGGCATCGTCGGTACCGGCAAGATCGGGCTGGCCACCGCGCGCATCTTCAAGGGCATGGGCTGTACCGTGCTGGGGCATGACCCATATCCGTCGGCGGCCTTTGCCGGGGTGGGCGACATGGTGGCGTTGGATGAGCTGCTGGCGCGTGCCGACATCGTCTCGCTGCATTGCCCGCTGACACCCGACACCCAGCACCTGATCAACGACGCCTCGCTGGCGCGGATGAAACCCGGCGCGATGCTGGTCAACACCTCGCGCGGCGCACTGGTGGACACCCACGCGGTGATCCGCGCGCTGAAGTCGCGCCGGCTCGGCCATCTGGCCATCGACGTCTACGAACAGGAAAGCGCGCTGTTCTTCCAGGACCTGTCCGGCGAGATCATCGACGACGAGGCCTTCCAGCGCCTGATGACCTTCCCCAACGTGCTGGTGACCGGCCACCAGGGCTTCTTCACCGTGGAGGCGCTGCAGGAGATCTCGGCGATCACGCTGGGGAACCTGGCCGATTTCGCCGCCGGGCGGCCCTGTACCAACCGGGTGGAAGCGGGCTGAGCCGGGTGGATTGACCGCCGGGGCGCCCAGCCCTTAAAATCGCGGGCTCCGCCGGAATAGCTCAGTTGGTAGAGCGGCGCATTCGTAATGCGTAGGTCGCAGGTTCGACTCCTGTTTCCGGCACCATGTACATCGTGAAAGCCCCGGCCATTTGGCCGGGGCTTTTTTCGTAGTCCACTGCGAGTGCCTAAGCCTGTACTACCGATTCGAGCATACTGCCCAATTGGCGCGACATCGCCACGAGATATCATCTTTCTCGTCGAGCTTTACTTCCTACGCACTAGGAAAGCAAAGCATTTCCCGTTCTTACGGAATACTTGCTTCCCTGTGCGGTAGTGCTTGAACGACGCGCAAAAAACCCACGCGAAGCCAGGCGGTGCGGGGAACGGCGGAGCCGTATTCATCGCACAGTACCTCCCTAGGTGATTGGGAGATCCACTTGACGCCAGCATACGTCAGCAGCAGAATGCAAGCTGCCTTGCCCTCAAATGCATGGCCTCCCTACTGACGGATCTGTTGTCTCGGGAGATTTCTAGGTCGGCGCCAGCTGCAACTGGCGCCGATCTTTTTTTGAGCTACTTTTTAATCAAACTCATCGTCAGCCATGATGAGATCGATTTGGCTTTTGAGGATCTGTTTGTCTGCAGTGAAAAGCGGACTGGGAACCTCGATCCATGCACGGCGTCCCCCGCTGAGGCGCACAGGAATCCGGTCCGCTGAGTTGGCGTGTGTGTCGACTGTGGTAAAGCTCTTCTGCTGTTGCAGGGTGCGAATGTCGCTCTCGACTCGAACGGAGGGGTCAGGGAAGAGTGGTGAAGTGTTGGAATTTTTTTCGGGGTTTTCGCTGACTTTAGCGCCTGTTTTAGCGGCCTGTTCGCTCAATTCCTGAGGTGCCCGCAATTCCTGAGGTGCCCGTCCAAATGTGTCGTAATAGTTGGCGAACTCGACAGCTGCTCGGAAGTGCCGTAGGCATTCCTGAGCTCCATTGGGCAAAAATCCCATCTTTATCAGTCGATAAGTTACGACCTGATCTGATGGAAGGGAGTCCGGGTACTCGGCTAGCAGTTCTTGATAGACCTTGGGTGTCGAGAGCCAGCGCTTGAGCTGAGCCATTCTGTGCGAATCGTTAGGAGCGTATCGGTACTCCTCGACCTCGGGGGCGATAGCTACGTCTCCCTTGTTGTCAGAGAGCAGCAGTCCAAAGGACTTCATCGTTGCCAAAGATCGCGCAGCAGAACCGTTGTTTGCGCCAGAGTAGCCGAGGATCTTTGCGGCGACATCGCTGGATACATAGCTGCGCTGTGCTTCGCCATACAATTTCAGCGCATTGCTCAGCGATTCTTCCAGGCCAAAAGATGGCGCCCGGGGACTTTTTTTGTTTTGGGTTGCCATCGTGCCAAGAACTCTCGCTGCGATTAGACGATTGCATTTGAATGGGTTTGCGAGTTCGGGTCAACGTCAAATCCTGCATGGCTACTTGGTCGCAATACTTCTTAAATGCATGCGCTTTAATTTTTAAGTCATTGATTTTATTGTGAAAGACGTCAATTTTTATTCGCAATAAAACATGAACAAAACATAAACGAATGTCGTAATTCGTTAAGATTTGCTCCCTGGCTGCTGGGCTGAGCGAGCATCTTTGGGTGCTGTTGGTGCGCTAAAGGTTTGGGGTGTTGACGGTAGCTTGAGCGCGATACGCACTAGGGCGGGGGAGCAGATTGGGTTCCTGGCGGAACTTGTCTCCGGCGCGCCGCCCGCAGAACTCATCCGGCTCACATGTCGCTTCCTGCATGCTTGATCGGCCTCTAGCGTCAAATCGAACTTGGCCACTCGTTGTTCGTTCAGTCGGTCGGTCTGCTTTACACAATTATTAGTAAGCGAGAAGCGTCACGTGCCTCGTTGCTTCCCGGGTCACTTGCGGCGCTGCATGGCGTGGACGCCCTGGTGTTGGCGTACTCGCGTCTTCTCGTGTCGCCCCCGCCATCTACTGCGCATGCAACAATTCGTACCGCTCCTTCCGATGCATCCGCACCTTTCGGATTTTTCTCATTGAATCGAAGGTGCAGGCGTAAACAACATGGCGCGCCACCGAAAAAGGGTGGCCGGGCATCCAAACCCGAGACAGATGTTACTTACGCTTGCCAGTCGGCACCGTCCTGAAGCGGTGCCGGCTGGCAATCCGTCGGCCTTTATGGCGGGCGGTGCGTGGGGGTCCTCGGACCCGCCGGTCAATGGTAACTATCTGTCCCGGTTTGGAACCCGCACCGTCCGCCACCCGCTTCCGCGCGGTGGCAGTGTTAAGTACATCCACGGAAGCCGACGCCATGACCACTCGCAAGATTCCGCCATTCCCCGTCGATGAGCCCACCAACGACGACGACAATCCGTCCTTTGACCTCAGCACCTTCCAGGGCTGCCTCAAGCGCATCCGCGATGGCGAAGGGTCCGATGGCATGCTGTGGCCGGAAGAGAACCTGTCAGACGGCCGCCGCCAGTCCCTGGCCAGGATCGACCGTGCGGCGGTGGGCATGCTGACGGCGGTGGAGATGCTGCATGCGGCCAGTCGCTGCGAATCCATGGCCACGCCCGACCGGCATCTGGATGAGGGCGTCGTCGAGGGGCTGTTCTTCGCGTGCCGCGAACTGGCTGAACTGGTCTGCAGGGAAGTGCGGCCGGCCTGACCTTGCGCGCATGGCTGAACACGTTCAGTAGGCTTTGCCGGTCCGGTGGCTTTGGCGTGGCCGGGCCCGATGCTACGCTGCGTGCCCGTGCGGCTGGGCAGCCCGCGCGCGCGCGGTGCGACAACGTGTCGCAGTCAGATCGGCGCCTTTCCTGCGCTCGATCATTGTCAATGCCTTTCTTAAATGGTGGGTGACGGCCTAAAATTGTAGGGCTGACTCGACCCCACCTCCCTGCCTGTCCCCGGACCGGTGGGACCGGCTTTGGCCGGAACAGGCAGGACGGGGAACGGCATTCCCTCGCAATTGGATCGACCGATGATTCCGTTGAAAACCCTTGGGCGCTGGTTGCGCCCGGGCCTGCTGCTGTCGTTGCTGGTGATGCTCACCGGCTGCGATGCCGTGGCCATCCTCAGTCCGAAGGGCCAGATCGGCCAGGATGAGAAGACCCTGCTGATCACGGCCACCGTGCTCATGCTGCTGGTCGTCATCCCGGTCATCATCATGACCCTGACCTTCGCGTGGAAGTATCGCGCCTCCAACACCAAGGCCCGTTACGAGCCGAAGTGGTCCCACTCGACGGCGATCGAGGTGGTGGTGTGGTCCATTCCGTGCATGATCGTGCTGGTGCTGGCGGTCCTGACCTGGCGCTCGTCGCATGCACTGGACCCGTACAAGCCGCTGGAATCGGACGTCAAGCCGGTCACCATCGAGGCGATCTCGCTGGACTGGAAGTGGCTGTTCATCTATCCGGAAGAGAAGGTGGCGGTCGTCAACGAAATCAAGTTCCCGGTCAACACGCCGCTGAACTTCAAGATCACGTCCGACACGGTGATGAATGCGTTCTTCATCCCGCACCTGGGCAGCATGATCTACTCGATGGCTGCGATGGAGACCAAGCTCCATCTGATCGCCAACGAGACCGGTGAATTCCCGGGCATGTCCTCGCACTACAGCGGCGCGGGCTTCGCCAAGATGCACTTCACCGCCTACTCGGTCACCGATGCCGAATACCGCCAGTGGCTGGACCAGGTCCGTGCCGGCGAGCAGACCCTGGACAAGGCCTCGTTCAAGGCCCTGGGTGAAGCACGCAACGCCGAGTGGTACCCGGTCACCTACTTCGGCAAGACCGAAGAAGGCCTGTTCAACTGGGTCATCGCCAAGCACATGGGCGACAACAAGCACTACGGCATGAAGCACGAACACGCCGGTGCCGCCGCTGCCGATGCCGCCAGCCATGAAGCGCACGAGGGCCACGCCCCCAGTGACGCGCATGATTCCAAGGAATCGGGTGAAAACCTGGATGCCAACGAACACGAACACGCAGGCCATGCCGGCCACGCGGGTTCGGGAGAATGAACATGTTGGGAAAACTCTCTATTGAGTCGATCCCCCACGATCCGATCGTGCTGACCACCCTGGTCGGTGCGGTGCTGGGTGGCCTGGGCGTCATGGCCCTGATCACCAAGTTCAAGCTGTGGGGCTATCTGTGGAAGGAGTGGTTCACCTCGGTGGACCACAAGAAGATCGGCGTGATGTACCTCATCGTCGCCTTCGTCATGCTGCTGCGCGGTTTCTCCGACGCCATCATGATGCGTACCCAGCAGGCGCTCGCCGTCGGCGGGTCCGAGGGTTACCTGCCGCCGCACCACTACGACCAGATCTTCACCGCCCACGGCGTGATCATGATCTTCTTCGTGGCGATGCCGCTGATCACCGGCCTGATGAACCTGGCCGTGCCGCTGCAGATCGGTGCGCGCGACGTCGCGTTCCCGTTCGTCAACTCGCTCAGCTTCTGGCTGTTCGTGTCCGGCGCGGTGCTGATCATGCTGTCGCTGTGGATCGGTGAATTCGCCGCCACCGGCTGGCTGGCGTTCCCGCCGTTGTCGGGCATCGAATACAGTCCAAGCGTCGGCATGGACTACTACATCTGGGGTCTACAGGTCGCAGGCCTGGGTACCACGCTGAGCGGTATCAACTTCTTCATCACCATCTTGAAGATGCGTACTCCCAGCATGAAGCTGATGCAGATGCCGGTGTTCACCTGGACCGCCCTGGTGACCAACGTGCTGATCGTCGCTGCCTTCCCGGTGCTGACCATCACCCTGGTGCTGCTCACCCTGGACCGTTACCTGGGTACGCACTTCTTCACCAATGACGGTGGCGGCAACGCCATGCTGTACATCAACCTGATCTGGATCTGGGGCCACCCGGAGGTGTACATCCTGGTCCTGCCGGCGTTCGGTGTGTTCTCCGAAGTCATCGCGACCTTCTCGCGCAAGGCGCTGTTCGGCTACAAGGGCATGGTCTACGCCACCGCCTGCATCGGCGTGCTGTCGTTCATCGTGTGGCTGCACCACTTCTTCACCATGGGCTCGGGTGCCAACGTCAATGCCTTCTTCGGCATCACGACGATGATCATCTCGATCCCGACCGGCGTGAAGATCTTCAACTGGCTGTTCACCATGTTCCGCGGTCGCGTGCAGTTCACCACGCCCGTGCTGTGGACCATCGGCTTCATGGTCACCTTCACCATCGGCGGCATGACCGGCGTGATGCTGGCGATCCCGGCCATCGACTTCGTGCTGCACAACAGCCTGTTCCTGATCGCCCACTTCCACAACGTCATCATCGGCGGCGTGGTGTTCGGCATGTTCGCCGGCATCACCTACTGGTGGCCGAAGATGTTCGGCTTCCGCCTGAACGAGTTCTGGGGCAAGTGCGCGTTCTGGTGCTGGTTCATCGGCTTCTACGTGACCTTCATGCCGATGTACGTGCTGGGCTTCATGGGCATGACCCGTCGCCTGCAGAGCACCGTCAACCCGGCCTACGAGCCGCTGCTGCTGGTGGCCGCTGCAGGTGCCTTCATCGTTGGCGCCGGCATCCTGTGCCAGATCATCCAGGTGGCCGTGTCGATCCGCGACCGCAAGAAGACCGCCGACCTGACCGGCGACCCGTGGGATGCCCGTACGCTGGAGTGGGAAACCTCTTCGCCGCCGGCGTTCTACAACTTCGGCACGCTGCCGGAAGTCACCGAGCTGGACGATTTCTGGGAGCGCAAGCAGCGCGGTGAGGCCTGGCCGAAGCCGGCCAAGTACACCGACATCCACATGCCGCGCAACACCGGCACGGGCGTGGTCATCGGTGCCTTCAGCCTGGTGTTCGGCTTCGCGATGATCTGGCACATCTGGTGGCTGGCCATCGTCGGCTTCGTCGGCATGATCGCCACGTTCATCTACCGCACCTTCGACCAGGACGTGGACTACTGGGTCCCGGCCGCCGAGGTGGAACGCATCGAGAACGAACACCGCAAGCACCTGGAAAACCAGGGCCTGGTGAAGTCGGAGCTGAAGGCATGAGCACCAATACCTCGACCCTGAGCCACGGGCACGCCGCGCATGCGGCGGCCCATGGCCATGACGACCACGAGCACCACGACACCGGCGGCAACACCGTCTTTGGTTTCTGGGTGTACCTGATGAGCGACTGCCTCATCTTCGCCTCGCTGTTTGCCACCTACGTGGTGCTGTCCGGCGGTACCGATGGCGGCCCCGGCGCGAAGGACCTGTTCGAGCTGCCGTTCGTGGCGTGGGAAACCGCGCTGCTGCTGACCTCGTCGCTGACCTTCGGCCTGGGCATGATCGCCATGCACCGCAAGCAGATGGGCCAGATGTACCTGTGGCTGGCCATCACCTGGCTGCTGGGCTTCGGCTTCATGTGCATGGAAGTGTGGGAATTCCAGCACCTGATCCATCAGGGCTACGGTCCGGACCGCAGTGCCTTCCTGTCGGCGTTCTTCGCCCTGGTCGGTACCCACGGCCTGCACGTCAGCGCCGGCCTGCTGTGGCTGCTGGTGATGTTCGTGCAGCTGAAGAAGTACGGCCTGACCCCGACCAACAAGACCCGCATGGCGTGCCTGAGCCTGTTCTGGCACTTCCTGGACCTGATCTGGATCGGCGTGTTCTCCGTCGTCTACCTCAATGGAGCGCTGTAATGGCACATGACAACCATGCACACGACCACGGCACCGGCGGCGAAAGCCATGGCACCGTGAAGTCGTACCTGATCGGCTTCGTGCTGGCGGTGGTGCTGACCGTCATCCCGTTCTGGATGGTGATGTCGGGTGATTTCTCGCGCACCGTCAACGGTGTGGTGATCGCGATCACCGCGGTACTGCAGATGCTGGTCCACCTGGTGTTCTTCCTGCACCTGGACCGCTCTTCGGAAAGCCGCTGGAACGTCAACGCTGCGGCCTTCACCGTGGTGGTGATCGGCATCATCGTGGTCGGCACCCTGTGGGTCATGCACAACATGAACGTGCACATGATGCACTGACGTCCTGGCGACGTTGCCACGCAGAAAGGCCGCCCTCGGGCGGCCTTTTTGTTTTTCCGTTGTCCGGTAGTGGCGGCCCGGCTCTACCCCGCCACCTTGCGCAGGAATTCCTCGGCCTCCATCGGCCGGCCCAGGTGGTAACCCTGCAGCTGGTCGCAGCCCAGTTCGCTCAGGTACTCGCGCTGCGCCTGCGTTTCCACGCCTTCGGCCACCACCTGCAGCTGCAGGGTGCGGCCCAGCGCGATGATCGACGAGACGATGGCGGCGTCCTCGTCATTGCACTCAAGGTCGTGCACGAAGGCGCGGTCGATCTTCAGTTCGGTGGCCGGCATGCGCTTGAGGTACAGCAGGCTGGAATAGCCGGTGCCGAAATCGTCGATGGCAATGTGCACGCCCATCGCGGTGAGGTCGTTGAGGATCGCCAGGCTGGCATCGACGTCCTTCATCGCCGTGGTCTCGGTGATCTCCAGGGTCAGCCGTGCCGGTTCGATCCGGTGCCGCTGCAGCACCTCGCGCACGCTGTCCAGCAGCGCTGGCGAGGCGAACTGCAACGGCGACAGGTTCACCGCCATCGACCATTCCGCATGGCCTGCCTCGTGCCACGCACGCAGCTGCGCACACGCACGGTCCAGCACCCAGTCGCCGATCGGCAGGATCAGGCCGCTGCGCTCGGCGATGGGGATGAACACATCCGGGGCCAGCAGGCCCAGCTCCGGGTGTTGCCAGCGCAGCAGCGCCTCGGCGCCGGTGGCCGGTGCGCCCGCGGCCGGGAACTTGGGCTGGTAATGCAGGATCAGTTCGTCGCGGGCGATGGCCTTGCGCAGGTCCTGCAGCAGGCGCAGCTGGCGGTTGGCGCTCAGCTGCATCGACGGGGTGAAGAAGGTGTAGCCGTTCCGGCCGGTTTCCTTGGTGTGGTACATCGCCGCATCGGCATGCGCCATCAGCTCGCGCTCGTTGCCGGCATCGTCCGGGTACAGCGCGATGCCGAGGCTGGCACTGACCTGCAGCTCGGCCGCATCCAGCGTGAACGGCTCGCCGGCCGCGGCGATGATGCGCTCGGCCACCACCACCGCATCGTCGGGAATGTCGATGGCCAGCACGATCACGAACTCGTCGCCGCCGAGGCGGGCAAAGGTATCCTGCGGCCGCAGCAGGCCGCCGATGCGCTGCGCCACCGCCACCAGCAGGCGGTCGCCCAGCTGATGGCCGTAGGCATCGTTGACCGCCTTGAAACCGTCCAGGTCGCAGAACATCACCGCCACCGTGTGGCCGCGGCGGCGCGCCTTCTCGATCGCCTGCTCGATGCGGTCCTGCAGCAGCATGCGGTTGGGCAGCTGGGTGAGCGGGTCATGCAGCGCGGCCTGGATCAGCTTGTTGTTGGCGCGCGCCAGCGAATCGGCCAGCAGCCCGGTGCGCACGCGCATCTGCCGATCGAACAGCGAGGCAACCAGGGCGATGCCCAGGGTGGCCACGGTGGTGACGATCACCAGCACCGCCAGCCAGCGGGTGTCGATGGCGCCGCTGCCGACCGCACCGCAGATGCTGCCTTCGGGGAAGCGCGCCGCGGCCATGCCGGTGTAATGCATGCCGACGATGGCCAGGCCCATCACCAGCGAGGCCAGTGCGCGCAGGCGCAGGGTGTTGTGCTGCTCGGCACGCAGGCGGAAGGCGATCCACAGCGCGGCGCCGGCGGCACCGACGGCCACCGCGATCGATGCGGCGAACCAGCCCGGGTGGTAATCGATGCCCGGCTGCATGCGCATCGCCGCCATGCCCAGGTAGTGCATGGTGGCGATGCCCAGCCCCATCAGCACCGCGCCGGCCAGCAGCCGTCGCCACGGCAGGCTGGGCCGCGACACCAGCCACAGCGCATAGGCCGAGGCACCCATGGAGACCGCCAGCGAGTACAGGGTGATGCCGAGGTCGTAGCCCACCGGAATCGGCAGGTCGAAGGCCAGCATGCCGATGAAGTGCATCGACCAGATGCCCAGGCCCATCGCCGCCGCGCCCCCGGCCAGCCACCAGCGGGCCACGCGGCCTTCGGCGGTGGCCAGGCGGCCGGCCATGTCCAGCGCGGTGTACGAAGCAAGAATGGCCACCAGCAGCGAGATGGCAACCAGGCTCTGACTGTAACTGCCAGTCATGTTGAATCCAGTGGGAGAAGGGAGGGGCGCCCGCAAGGCGCACGCCCGCGACCCCTATCGGCGCGGGTGGGCGGGACTTGAGCGGTCGCAGCACCTGCGACCCGGCTCGGCTATCCTGCCACGCCTGTTCCCGTTGCTGGAAATCATCCGATGGCCAAAGCCCGCACCGCCTACGTCTGCAATGAATGCGGCGCCGAATACAGCAAGTGGCAGGGCCAGTGCACCGAGTGCAATGCCTGGAACGCGCTGTCGGAGATCGTGCTGGAGAGCGCGGCGGCGGCCAAGGCGCCGGCCTCGCGCCGGGCCGGCTGGGCCGGCAAGATCGATCCGCCGAAGATCACCGCGTTGAAGGACGTCGAGCAGACCGAACACCGCCGGGTTTCCACCGGCATCGGCGAGTTCGACCGCGTGCTGGGCGGCGGTCTGGTCGAGGGTGCGGTGGTGCTGGTCGGTGGCGATCCGGGCATCGGCAAGTCGACCCTGCTGCTGCAGGCGGTGGCCAAGATGGCGGCAGAGCTGCCTGTGCTGTATGTCACCGGCGAGGAATCGCTGGCCCAGGTGGCCGGCCGTGCACACCGGTTGGAACTGCCGCTGGACGGCGTCAATGCGCTGGCCGAGACCGGGGTTGAATCGATCCTGCAGCATGCGTCCAGGGCCGGCCCGCGGCTGATCGTGGCCGATTCGGTGCAGACCCTGTGGACCGAAAGCCTGACCGCCGCGCCCGGCTCGGTCAGCCAGGTGCGCGAGAGCGCGGCACGGCTGGTGCGCTTCGCCAAGGAGACCGGCACCGCCGTGTTCCTGGTCGGCCACGTGACCAAGGAAGGCGGCATCGCTGGCCCGCGCGTGCTGGAGCACATGGTCGATGCGGTGCTGTACTTCGAGGGTGAGAGCGGCAGCCGCTTCCGCCTGTTACGCGCGTTCAAGAACCGCTTCGGTGCGGTCAACGAGCTCGGCGTGTTCGCGATGGGCGACAAGGGCCTGAAGGAGGTCTCCAATCCGTCGGCGATCTTCCTGTCCGGGGGCAGTACCCACCAGCCGGGCAGCTGCGTGATGGTCACCCGCGAGGGCACGCGGCCGCTGCTGGTGGAGGTGCAGGCGCTGGTCGATGCCTCGCCGCTGTCGAATCCGCGCCGTGTCGCCGTTGGCCTGGAGCAGAACCGCCTGGCCATGCTGCTGGCGGTGCTGCACCGCCACGGCGGCGTGCTGGTTGGCGACCAGGACGTGTTCGTCAATGTGGTCGGTGGCATCCGCGTACAGGAAACCGCCGCCGACCTGCCGGTGCTGCTGGCGGTGCTGTCCTCGCTGCAGGACCGGCCGCTGGCGGAGAAGACGATTGCCTTTGGCGAGGTCGGCCTGTCCGGCGAGATCCGCCCGGTGCCCAATGGCGAAGACCGCCTGCGCGAGGCCGCCACCCATGGGTTCAAGCGCGCCATCGTGCCCAAGGCCAATGCGCCCAAGGGCGGCTCGGTGAAGGGCATGGAAGTGATCGCGGTGGAGCGGTTGTCCGAGGCCATCGACGCGGCGTGATGCAGGTTACGTAGAGTCGAGCTTGCCCGACTGCTGGC
>NZ_JASJSU010000017.1:33320-37706 GCF_030237045.1 Stenotrophomonas maltophilia group sp. Smal17 | reverse complement strand
AACAGCAGTCGAGCAAGCTCGACTCTACGTGGATGCGGCGGCCGACACGGTACCGGTCAGGCTTGCTGTGCTAGTTTTTCCCGCTCGACGAAGGCGCCCTCTGGTGTCTTTCCGTGCCCAGGAGTAAACGATTACATGCAGGACACCGCGCTCACCGCCCCCAACGCCGAAATCCGTCGCGCCGGGGTCGATCTCAATGGACTGATGACGGTGCTGGGCAAGCACCTGTATTCCACCCCGATGGTGGCGCTGCGCGAACTGGTGCAGAACGCGCACGACTCGATCATCCGCCGGCGCATCGAGCAGCCTGGCGTCGATGTGCCCTCGCGCATCGCGGTGCAGGTCGATGCCGGTGCCGGCGTGCTGCGCATCACCGATACCGGCGCCGGCCTGACTCGCCAGGAAATCCATGACTACCTCGCCACCGTCGGCGTCGGTTACACCCGAGGCCTGCGCCAGGGCAGCGAGGACGACGATGGCCTGATCGGCATGTTCGGCCTGGGCTTCCTGTCGGCGTTCGTGCTGGCGCGCCGGGTCAGCGTGCGCACCACCTCCTACCAGACGCCCGAGCTGGGCCATCTGTACGTGTCCAGCAACGCCGAGCAGTACACCGTCAGCGAAGTGCCGGCACGTGCGGTCGGCACCGAGGTGGAGCTGGAGCTGCATCCGGATTTCCTGCCGCTGGCCAACGAGGCGCGCCTGCACGAGGTGCTGGGCCGCTACTGCGCGCTGCTGTCCGAGCCGATCTTCATCGGCGCCGCAGCCGAGGCGCTCAACCCTGAGCCGCCGCCGTGGCGCGGCCAGCATGATGTCGCGCTGCATCCGGTGCAGGCGCGCCGGCAGGCGCTGCAGTTCGCCGCACGCTTCGAGCACGATTTCGAACCGATCGTCACTGTGCCGCTGCGTGCCGATGGCGGCAGTGATGCCACCGGCCTGCTGTGGGTGCAGGACGGTGCCACCTATGGCACCAGCGACAACCGCAACCTGTCGGTGTTCGTGCGCGGCATGCTGCTGGACGATGATGCGCGCGACCTGCTGCCGCCGTGGGCCGGGTTCATCGGCGGGGTGATCGAATCGTCCCGTCTCACGCCCACCGCCAGCCGCGAAGACCTGCAACGCGATGATCAGTACCGCGCCGTGCAGCACGCGCTGCTGGAAGCGCTGATTGACGGCCTGGCCGACGTCGCGCGGCAGCAGCCGGAAGCGTGGCGGCGCGTATTGACCCGTCACAACGAGGCGCTGCTGGGCGCGGCACTCTGTGATGACCGCCTGTTCGATCTGCTGCTGGAACACGTGCGCGTGCCGACCTCGCAGGGCGACCTGCCGGCCAGTGCATTGCCGGCACGCGGTGCCGTGCACGTGATCCTCGACAACGGTGGCGGCTTCGAGGAAATGCTGTTCCGCGCGATGGGCGTGCCGGTCGCGCATGGACATCGCTATGCGGTGGTGCCGTTCCTGCGGCGCTGGGCCCAGGCCAAGGGCCTGCGCCTGGTCGAACTCGGCACCGAGCAGGGCAATCGTGCGTTGTTCCGCAGCGACGACAGCCTCGACGAAGCACAGTTGGCATGGTTGCGTGAGCATTTGGGCGACGGTGAGCAGCTGCTGCCGGCGCGCTTCAGCCCGGAGGCGTTGCCGGTGGTGGTGGTGCCCGACCGCGAGGCCGAGCTGAAGCAGCGGCTGGAAGACGACGAGAACGACAAGCGTGTGTCGATGGCGGCGCTGCGCCTGGCGCGGCAGTTCACCGCGCGCATCGAATCGCGCGCGCCGTCGCGGCTGTACCTCAACCTCGACAATCCGGCGGTGCAGGCGCTGCTGCGCGCGCAGCGCGAGGGCCACCCCCAGGCCGAAGCCGCGGCGCGCCTGCTGCGCTCGCTGAAGATCATCGTTGCCGCGCAGGGCCGTCCGCTGGCCCGCGCGACCGCCACGCCGGGGCCGGATCTCAACGGCGCCTTCTCCGATATTGCCGGTGCCCTGCAGCAGATGCTGCGCTGAGCACCGCCCCCTCTCATCCAGCCTTCGCTAGACAGGAGCACTTATCCCATGGACATCTGGAACTGGGTCGAAAAACTGCAGGGCGACCTGCGCCAGGCCGGCCAGGCGCAGAACGCGCACCTGCTGAACCGCCTCGCCGACGAGGTGAGTGAACTGCGTGTCGACCGCGTCGACGCGCTGCTGCCCGAGGCGCGCGCGCTGGGCAAGGCGCTGGACAACCCGTGGGTCGACGTCTACGTCGGCCATTGGGCGCTGCGCAACCGTGTCGGCAATCGTGTCGAGGGCGAGAGCGCGCTGGGCGAAGCGGTGGCGCTGTTCGAGCGCGCGCACCGCGAGGACACGCTGGAGTGCCCGCAGTCGATCTGCGTGACCCAGGACCTGGCCGCCTGCTACGGCAACATCGATGGCCCCGGCTGGGTGCCCGAGCGCATCGAGGTGTGCGATGAAACGCTGGCGCGCATCAATCCCGGCTGGGCCTGCTTCCAGTGCCTGAGTTGCGAGAAGGCCGACGCGCTGCTCGATGATGGTCGCGGCCAGGATGCGCTCGACTACCTGCAGGTGCAGTCCGATGCGATCGAGGCCTGTGGCAAGGAAGTGTTCGACAGCTTCCCGGAAATGCAGATCAAGATCCTGCTGGGCATGGGTCGCGCCGAAGAGGCGCTGCTGCTGATCGAGAAGCGCGAGGCCGAAGTGGCCGCGTCCGGTGAGTACGAGCCGGCCAACTGCACGGTGCCGCGCCGCCTGTCCAAGGCCTGGGCGCTGGCCCAGCTGGGACGCGATGAAGAGGCGCTGCAGCAGCTGGTGCCCTGGAGTGAACTGACCCCCACCTACTGGCGGCTGTGGGCGAACACCGCCGCGGCGCTGTGCCAGCGCGATCCGGCGCGCAACAGCTGGGATCTGGGCACGCGCTACTCCACCATCATCGAGCACTTCGCCCAGGTGGGTTCTCACCGCCTGCTGATCGAAGTGGCTGCGCTGAGCCTGGAGCTGGCCCTGCAGCGCGGTGCGCGCTGGGTCGCGCAGCGCCAGCTGGCACTGGCCCGCACCCATCTGGCGCAGCTGCGCCAGGACCGCGGTGCGGCGGCGCTGGTGGCTGGCTTGGCCGCGCGCATCGAGGCGTTGCCGGAGGCGGCGCCGCTGCCGGTTCCCGCGGGCGACCTGCTGGCCTGGCTGAGCGAGCAGGGCGAGCAGAACCAGTCGCGTGACCCCGAACGCGAGGCGCAATGGCTGCTGCAGGCGCAGGCGCAACTGCCCGATGACGAAGCACTGGCCGAGACGGCGGCTTCTGCGCTGGCTGCCTGCGGTGCGCAGGCCGAGGCGCGCGCGCTGCTGTGGCAGTTCGTGCAGGCGCACGCGCAGGAAGACGGCCCGGCGGCCTACACCCTGATGCGCTGGCTGACCGAGCAGGGCGACGACGACGGACTGCGTCGCCTGGCCGACGTCTATCGCGGCAGCGTGCCGGTGTTCGCGCACTGGTGCGAGGTGCAACGCGCACGCCGCGTGTCCGACTGGCCGGCGCTGGAGCAGGCCGCACTGGCTCTGCTGGAGGCATCGCCGGGCTCGCACGGTGCGCGCGGTACGCTGGCGCGGATGTACATGGAGACCGGCCGCTTCAGCGAAGCACAGGCCTGCTATGCGCAGCTGGTGGAGCTGCTGGAAGAACCGAACGCCGCGCACTGGGACCACATGAGCGCGGCCAGCGCGGCGCGCGACTGGGACGCGGTGCGCCGCTCGGCGGCGGCGATCGGCATGGAGCTGTCCAGCCAGGACGGCGTGGTCGAGGAGCCCTGGGGCTGGGTGATCATCCGCAGCGAAGAGCATGGCGAGCCGATGGAGTACTACGCACGCCGCAGCGGCCCGGTCACCGCGCGCATCGTCGAGAACGCACCGGCCAACCGCGCCCAGCAGGTGGGCGACTGGGTGGTGTTCGATGCCGCGCTGGTGCATCCGGCACCGGAAGAGGAGGAAGCGCGCGAGCATTTCATCCCGACCTACGCACAGGTGCATGTGCTGGAGCGCGGCGGCTTTGCCCGCAGCTGGCTGATCGATGGCGCGCACCCGGGCGAAGAGGCCTGGAACGCCTTTGTTGAAGCCGCCGAAGCACAGGGTTGGCAGGTCTGGTCGCACAGCCGCCCGGACTACACCGTGACCGATCCGGACGCGGACGAGGGCACCCTGCCGGGCGTGCTGTTCACCGTGGCCCAGCCGCAGGACCATGCGCCGCTGGCGCTGCACCGCTTCCTGCAGCAGCAGACCGCGACGTGGCCACATCCGCACTGCTGGCTGCGCCTGGCCGAAGCCTGCGACCAGGACCGCCAGCCGCACCTGGACGTGATCGAGCGCTACGGGTTGTAAGCCCGGTATCGGGTGGTGCCGGCCGCTGGCCGGCAGCGC
>NZ_JASJSU010000017.1:0-33310 GCF_030237045.1 Stenotrophomonas maltophilia group sp. Smal17 | reverse complement strand
GGGCCGCCACTACCCCAAGGAGAGACCTATGCGAAAGACAGGGATGTGGGTGTTCGCCGGGTTGCTGCTGGCCCCCGCCGTGCAGGCCGCACCGGCCTGCCAGGCGCCGACGGTCGTGGTGCGCGCGTTCTACGAGGCGACGACGGGCAAGGGGGATCTGTTGCAGCCGCCGCCCGCGCTGGTGAGCCCGGCATTCGGCAAGGCGCTGCGCGGCGAACGCGCCTGCCAGCTGCGCGAGGAGGGCATCTGCACGATCGATTCGGACCCCTGGCTGGATGGCCAGGATGGTGACATTGACAGCGCGGTGGACTACCAATGGCGGCAGGATTCGGCCAGTGCCGGCGTGGTCGAGATGCGCTACACCGTGTGGAAGCAGGCGCGCCTGACCCGCGTACCGATGGTCCGGCAAGGCAACGGCTGCTGGCAGGTCGATGACATCGTGACCAGTCGCGGCCAGTCGGTGCGGAAGATCCTCGCCCAGCCGGTGCCCTGAACCGCCTACGGCATCCACGCAGGGTGCTGTCCAGTTGCCGGCCAGCGGCCGGCACTACCATGCGATGTTGGGGTGGGTGCCGACCGCGGTGCGGCACGCCGCTATCGCGAATGCCCGAACACCAGTTCGATCACGAACTGGCTGCCGAAGAACGCCAGCAGCAGCAACAGCATCGCCGCCAGCGTCCAGTGCACCGCCTTCATGCCGCGCCAGCCGTAGCGGCGGCGGCCGATCAGCAGCACGCCGAACACGATCCACGACAGCACGCTGAGCACGGTCTTGTGCACCAGCTTCTGCGCCAGCAGATCGTCGACGAACAGCACGCCGGTGACCAGGGTCAGGGTCAGCAGCGCGAAACCGACGGTGATGACCCGGAACAGCAGCGATTCCAGGTCGGCCAGCGGCGGCAGCGCACGCAGCCACGGCCGGAACTCGCGGCGGCGCAGCGCGCGCTCCTGCAGCCACAGCATGATCGCCAGCAGTGCGGCGATGCTCAGCGTGGCGTAGGCCAGCAGCGCCAGCCAGGCGTGGCTGGCCAGGCGCCAGCCCAGCACCTTGCTCGGTTCGTGGCCGTAGCCGTGGTAGGCCAGCAGCAGCACGGCCGCCAGCGGGAACACCACCACGCCCAGCGCCGACATCCGTCCGCGCGCGCCGACCAGCGAGGTCAGCCAGGCCATGCCCAGGCCCACCAGCGACAGCGCGGCGAAGAAGTGCATGTCCGGCCCGCCATTGGTGCGCATCGCCACCATCACGTGGTAGCCGCCATGCAGCAGCATCGCCGGCAGCGCCGGCCACAGCCAGGTGGGGGAGCCGGTGGTTTCATCGCGGCCGAGCGCGCGCACCAGCAGGGCACTGGCGGCCAGGTAGAGCAGGACGGCGATGAGAACGATTGTCATCGTTGCAGTTTCGCATACCCCCGCGGTGGTGGCGACGGCCGCGGCGTCGCAGCCCGGCAGGCGGGGCGGACCCGTTATACTGTCTGCCTTATTGTCCCCCGTTTTCAGACAGGTCGTACCGCATGTTCGAGTCCCTGACCCAGCGCCTTTCCGGCACCATCGAGCGCCTGCGTGGCCGTGGCCGCCTGACCGAGGAGAACATCCGCGAGGCGACCCGCGAGGTCCGCATCGCGCTGCTCGAAGCCGACGTCGCGCTGCCGGTGGTGCAGGCCCTGATCGAGCGCATCAAGGTGCGCGCGGTCGGCCAGGAAGTGCTGAAGTCGCTGACCCCGGGCCAGGCCCTGATCAAGGTCGTGCGCGACGAGCTGACCGCGGTGATGGGCGCTGAAGCCAGCGACCTGAACCTCAATGTTCCAGCCCCGGCCATCATCCTGATGGCGGGCCTGCAGGGCGCCGGCAAGACCACCACCGTGGGCAAGCTGGCCAAGCACCTGAAGGAAAAGCGCAAGAAGAAGGTGATGGTGGTGTCGGCCGACGTCTACCGTCCGGCCGCGATCGAGCAGCTGAAGACCCTGGCCGAGCAGGTTGGCGTGCTGTTCTTCCCGTCCAGCGCCGACCAGAAGCCGGAAGCCATCGTCCGCGCCGCCATCGATGATGCGCGCAAGTCGTTCGTCGACGTGCTGCTGGTCGATACCGCCGGCCGGCTGGCCATCGACGAAGCGATGATGGCCGAGATCAAGGCCCTGCACGCTGCCGTGAACCCGGCCGAAACCCTGTTCGTGGTCGATGCCATGACCGGCCAGGACGCGGCCAACACCGCCAAGGCCTTCGGTGACGCGCTGCCGCTGACCGGCGTGGTGCTGACCAAGACCGACGGTGACGCCCGTGGCGGTGCCGCGCTGAGCGTGCGCTACATCACCGGCAAGCCGATCAAGTTCGTCGGCGTCAGCGAAAAGCCGGAAGGCCTGGATGTGTTCCACCCGGACCGCATCGCCAGCCGCATCCTCGACATGGGCGACGTGCTGTCGCTGGTCGAGCAGGTCGAGCAGCAGGTCGACAAGGACAAGGCCGCCAAGCTGGCCGAGAAGGTCGCCAAGGGCAAGAAGTTCGACCTGAACGACATGCGCGACCAGCTGGAGCAGATGCAGAACATGGGCGGCATCGGCGGCCTGATGGACAAGCTGCCGGGCCTGGGCAACATCCCCGACCATCTGAAGCAGCAGGTCAGCCAGGGCAAGGAAGTGCCGCGCATGATCGCCATCATCAGCTCGATGACCAAGAAGGAACGGCGCAACCCGAACCTGCTCAACGGCTCGCGCCGCGCGCGCATCGCCAAGGGCTCGGGCGTGACTCCGGCCGACGTCAACAAGCTGATGAAGCAGTACATGCAGATGGAAAAGATGATGAGCAAGATGGCGGGCGGCGGCATGAAGGGCATGCTGCGCAGCATGAAGGGCATGATGGGCGCCATGGGCGGCCGCGGCATGCCGTTCCGTTGATGCCTGAAAGGGGGAGGGCACAGGGGGCCGGGACCGGCACTTGCGTGGCCAGTCCCCTGTTGCTTGACTACGTATTGATCTGACAAGGGAATGCACATGAAGAAGATGATCGTGGTAGCGGCGCTGGTACTGGCGCTGGCCGCCTGCAAGGACGACACCTCGGTATCGCAGAAGGCCGGCAGTGCCATCAGTGGTACCGCAGCCGATTTCGTCGCTGGCCTGGGCGAAGGCGTGGACAAGCGCATGAACGTGACGCTGCAGGCCGATCCGGGCCTGGCGGCGCGGGGCCTGACCGTGACCCTGGGCAAGAGCCGCGGCATGGGTTCCAAGGAAGCGGCCGTGTATGTGGTGGCCGACAAGGCCTTCAAGGGCAAGCTGGTTGCGCGTGCGCTGGATGCCGAGGGCACCGAAATCGGCCGTGCATCGGCCGAGGCGGAATTCGCCGCCGACGACGCACGCTATGTGACCTTCCAGTTCAACGAGGAAATGGACAGCCAGCTGGTGCGCACCTACGCGGTGGTGGCGCGCTGATCCTCGCGCGGCCAGCCCCTCGGGTTCTGGCCGCAGCGACTGGCGTATGCTGGGCAGCGACTTCTCCCACAGGTATGTCGCGTGAACGCATCGCCGATTCTTGAACGCGCCGACGCCTTCTGTCGGCGTTTTTCATTGCAGCTTCCGATCCTGCTGGCACCGATGGCCGGCGCCTGCCCGGTGCCATTGTCGGCCGCGCTGGCCAACGCCGGCAGCATGGGCGCGATGGGCGCGGTGCTGTCGTCATCGGCCGATATCGGCCGATGGATGGACGACTTCCGCGCCGCTACCACCGGTCCGGCGCAGGTGAACCTGTGGGTGCCGGACCCGGCACCGACCCGCGATGTTGCCGCCGAGGCTGCCAGCCGCACCTTCCTCGCACAGTGGGGCCCGGACGTGCCGGCCAGCGCCGCCGATGCCACGCCTGCCGACTTCGAAGAACAGTTTGCCGCGCTGCTGGCGGCGCGCCCGGCAGTGGCCTCGACCATCATGGGCGTGCTGCAGCCACGCCACGTGCAGCAGCTGAAGGATGCCGGCATCGCCTGGATCGCCTGTGCGACCACCTTGTCCGAAGCACGCGCCGCACAGGACGCCGGCGCCGATGCGGTGGTGGCGCAGGGCGTGGAAGCGGGCGGCCACCGCGGTTCCTTTGATCCGGCGATGGCCGAGCGCCAGCTGGTCGGGCTGTTCGCGCTGCTGCCGCGCCTGGCCGATCACCTGCGGATTCCGGTCATCGCTGCCGGTGGCATCGCCGATGGCCGTGGCATCGCCGCCGCGCTCACCCTCGGCGCCAGCGCCGTGCAGATCGGCACGGCCTTCCTGCGCACGCCCGAAGCGGCGATCGCCTCGGCGTGGGCCGACGGGCTGGCCGCCAGCGAGCCGGAGGATACCTGGCCGACGCGTGCCTTCAGTGGCCGCCTTGGCCGTGGCCTGGCCACCCCCTATGTGCGCGCCGCCGCCGCGGACGGCGCACCTGCACCGCGCCCGTACCCGGTGCAGCGCGGCCTGACCGCACCGATGCGCAGGCAGGCCGTACAGGAAAACCGGCTGGCGGCGATGCAGGCGTGGGCCGGGCAGTCGGCATGGATGGCCCCGGCACAGCCGGCCGCCGACGTGCTGCGTGGCATGTGGCAACAGGCGCAGGCGCTGCTGCGATGACGGTGACCTGCAACGGCCAGCCGGCGCAGGTCGAGGACCTGCTGCCGGCACTGGTCAACTATGGCCATTTCACCTCGCTGCAGGTGCGCGGCGGTGCCGTGCAGGGGCTCGACCTGCATCTGGCGCGGCTTGCGCAGGCCACGCGCGAACTGTTTGGCAGCGAACTGGATACGGGGCAGGTGCAGGCGTGGATGGTGCAGGCGCTGCAGCAGGCGGCGCGGGCCGATGCCTCGCTGCGGGTGACGGTGTACTCGCGCCACTTCGATTTCCGCAGCCCGCTGGCGACCGTGCCGGTGGACGTGCTGGTGGCCGTCTCGGCGCCGGTGGCACTGAGCGCACCCAAGCGGGTGCGCAGCGTGGTCTGGCAGCGCGAGCTGCCGCAGATCAAGCATGTAGGCACTTTTGGCCTGTTCGCCGAGCGGCGTGCGGCGATGGCCGAGGGCTTCGACGATGCCTTGCTGGTCGGCAGCGACGACTGCATCAGCGAAGGCACAACCTGGAACCTGGCCGTCCACGACGGTCACCAGTTGCTCTGGCCGCGCGCCCCCGCCCTGCGTGGTACCGCCGAGAGCCTGCTGAAGCAGCACTGGCCCGGCCCGCAGGTCAGCCGGCCCCTCCCGCGGGCGGCCCTGGCTGGCGTGAAGGCGGCCTTCGCCTGCAATGCCAGCGGCCTGTGGGCGCTGGAGGCCATCGACGGGCATGTCCTGCCGGGTTCGCAGGCGCTGGCTGAACAGGGTAGGGCGGTGCTGGCAGGGGTGCCTTGGGACGATCTGGGCTGAAAGCCCCGCCGGGCAGGGCCCGGTGCTACCGTGAAGGTCGGGGCACCCCCGGGGTTGGCTCGGCCCGGCTCTGCCGCTATAATCGCCCGCTTACCTCGCCATCCTGGCGACTGGGCAATAGGAAAAACACCATGGTCAAGATTCGACTGACCCGCGGCGGCGCCAAGAAGCGTCCGTTCTACCACATCATCGTCACCGACGTGCGCAGCGCGCGCGACGGCCGCAACATCGAGCGCGTTGGCTTCTACAACCCGGTCGCCCAGGGCGCCGAGAAGCGCATCGAGCTGGACCTGGCCCGCGTTGACCATTGGGTCAAGAACGGCGCCCAGCCGACCGACAAGGTCCGCAACCTGATCAAGGAAGCGACCAAGTCCCAGGCCGCTGCGGCCTGATCCTGACGGGCCACGCTTCGGCGTGGCCCTCTTGGTTGAAGCAGATGAAAGATATCGAGCGCCGCATCCTGCTGGGCAGGGTTGTCGGCGCTTTTGGTGTGCGCGGCGAGATCAAGCTCGAGTCCTGGACCGAGCCACGTTCCGCCATTTTCCGTTACCAGCCGTGGATCGTGCGCAGCCCGTCCGGCGTGGAAACCACGATTGAAGGTGTGCGTGGCCGCGACAGCGGCAAGCACCTGGTCGCCCGTTTCCCCGGCGTCGAGGACCGCGATACCGTCGAAGCGATGCACGGCACCGAGATCTACGTGGCGCGCAGTGCGCTGCCGCCGCCGAAGCCCGATGAGTACTACTGGGTGGACCTGGAAGGCCTGGACGTGAAGACCACCGAGGGCGTCGCCCTGGGCCAGGTCTCGCACCTGTTCAGCACCGGCGCCAACGACGTGGTGGTGGTCCGTGGTGACCGCGAGCGGATGATTCCGTTCGTGCAGCCGGACTTCGTCAAATCGGTCGACTTCGAGGCCAACCTGGTCGTGGTCGACTGGGATCCCGAGTTCTGAGTGTGAGCATGCGTTTCGACGTCATCACCCTGTTCCCCGAGTTCCTCGCCCAGTCCGCTGAGTTGGGCGTGGTCGGGCGTGCGCAGGAGAAGGGCCTGTTCAGCCTGCATGGCTGGAATCCCCGTGATTACGCCGAAGGCAACTACCGCCGGGTGGACGACCGTCCGTTCGGCGGTGGCCCGGGCATGGTGATGCTGATCGAGCCGCTGCAGGCCTGCCTGCAGGCGATCCGCGACGCCGACCCGGCCCCGGCGCGGGTGATCTACCTCAGCCCGCAGGGCGCACCGCTGACCCAGGCCAAGGTGCGGGAACTGGCGGCTTTGCCGCGCATGGTCCTGCTCTGCGGCCGCTACGAAGGCATCGACGAGCGTTTCCTGGAAGCCAATGTCGACGAGGAGATTTCCCTCGGCGATTACGTGCTGTCCGGGGGCGAGCTGGGCGCGGCGGTGATCATCGACGCCGTGGCGCGCCTGCAGGACGGCGCCCTGAACGACGCCGAATCTGCGGCGCAGGACAGCTTCGAGGGCGACCTCGGCCTGCTCGACTGCCCGCACTACAGCCAGCCGGCCCAGCATCCGCTGGGTGACGTGCCGGAGGTGCTGCGCTCGGGCAACCACGCGGCCATCGCTGCCTGGCGCCGCCAGCAGTCGTTGGTCCGTACCGCCCAGCGGCGCCCGGACCTGCTGGATGAACAGGCACTGGGCAAGGCCGACCGCAAACTGCTGGACCAGGCCCGGCAGGCCCTGAAACAGAAGGCCGGCCCCTAGCGCAGGGCTGGCTTTATCGGCTATCATGGCCAATTCCCGCCAGCCCCGGCCGGCGCGCGCAGTACCCACAACAAACGTGCAGCACAGTCCAGTGACTGCATCAGCCTACGTTGTCGAAACGACACACCCACCCGAACAAGAATCGGTGTAACCCATGAGCAAGCTGAACAAGTCCATCGTCGCGGAATTCGAATCCGCCCAGATCACCCGCGAACTGCCGAAGTTCAGCCAGGGCGACACCGTTGTCGTCAACGTGAAGGTGAAGGAAGGCAGCCGCGAGCGCGTGCAGGCCTACGAAGGCGTTGTGATCGCCACCAAGAATGCCGGCCTGAACTCCTCGTTCACCGTCCGCAAGATCTCGCACGGCTACGGCGTCGAGCGCGTGTTCCAGACCCACAGCGCCATCATCGACTCGGTCGAAGTGAAGCGTCGTGGTAAGGTCCGCGCCGGCAAGCTGTACTACCTGCGTGGCCTGGAAGGCAAGGCTGCCCGCATCAAGGAAGACCTGGCTGCCGCTGCTGCCGCCAAGGCTGCCCGTCTGGCCGAAAAGGCCTGATAAACAACTTCGGTTGTTGCCGCGACGGCCACCTTCGGGTGGCCGTTTGCGTTTCCGGCCGTGCATCGGTCACGATCAGGTGATGAGCGACATCAATCCGCGCTATCCCGCCGCAATCCAGTCGGCGCTGCGCTTTCTCGACAGCAAGGGGCTGGCGCGTGCGCAGTCGGCCCCGCTGTTGCATCGGCTGCTGTGGCGCGTGGGCGTCGCATTGCCACCGCCGATCCTGGCCGGCTTCGGCACCAATGCGCTGGTGCAGGGCCTGTTGTTCGGGCTGTTCTGGACCGGGCTGATGTGGCTGATGCTGTGGCAGGGCAGTGAGCGCCCGCTGGCCCTGCTGCTGGTGGCCGGGTTGCTGGCCGGTGCCGTGTTCGGCGTGGTGATGGCGGCGCTGATGCATTCGCTGCGGCGTCACCGCAAGCTGCCGGGCTGGCGCCAGTTCCTGGCCGGCCAGACGGACTGAACCGATGGCGCAGCGCGCCGTGACCGGCAGGCATGCACCGCGCTAGGCTGCACTTTCCACTCAGATGGACGTGCCGTGCGATGCCTGCCAAGCGAACCGCACCTTCCGCCGCTCCCAGGCTGCTGTCCGGCGGCAACCCGCAGATCGCCAAGGGCGAGGGCGATGCCACGGTGCAGGCCTACATCGCGGCGATGCCGGACTGGAAACGACCGATCGGCGAGCGCCTGGATGCGCTGATCGAGCAGGCCGTGCCCGGCGTGCACAAGGCGGTGAAATGGAATTCGCCAATGTATGCGGCGGCCCCGGGCGCAGGCTGGTTCCTCAGCTTCCATTGCTTCACGCGCTACATCAAGGTCGCGTTTTTCCGCGGCGCCGCATTGAAGCCGGTGCCGCCCGAGCCGTCCAGAAGCGCCGATACGCGCTACCTGCACCTCCCGCAGGACGGCGTGCTGGATGAAGCCCGGTTCCTCGACTGGGTGCGGCAGGCGGCCGCATTGCCCGGCGAGCGCATGTAAGCCCGACGTTTCGATGTCCTTCCCGACGAGAGCACCTGATGGCCACGCACGCGCCCAACCCTGCCGATGCCGGAACCCCGGCGGCCGAACTGATCGATGCACGCATCGCCGAACTGGGCGACTGGCGTGGCGAGACGCTGGCACGCGTGCGCGCGCTGATCCATGAAGCGCTGCCGGAGGTGCAGGAAACCTGGAAGTGGCGCGGCACGCCGGTGTGGGAACACAACGGCATCCTGTGTACCGGCGAGACCTACAAGCAGGCGGTGAAACTGACCTTCGCCAACGGTGCGGCGTTGGCGGACCCGAAGGGTCTGTTCAACGCCAGCCTGGACGGCAACACGCGGCGCGCGATCGACATCCATGAAGGCGCGATGCCCAATGCCGCCGCGTTCAAGGCGCTGCTGCGCGAGGCGGCCACGTTCAACGCGGCGAAAAAGAAGAAACGGTAGAGCCTGCCGCTGGCCGGCTGTTGCACGCCGGCCAGCGGCAGGCACTAGCGTGGCGGCGATGATTCCAATGCGGCATCCGGGTCGGCCACCGGCGAGGGCGGGCAGGCCGGAATTTCCGAGGGCGTGGCCAGTTCCTCGGCGTGCGACGGTTTGCCGATCATCTTCGCCTTGCGCCAGCCACCCCAGCGGTAATACGCCAGCGACAGCAGCATCGATACGAACGAGCTGACCGGGAAACTCCACCAGATCGCATCGGCACCCCAGTACGGCTGCAGCAGTTCGGCGAACGGCACGCGCACGCCCCACAGCGAGCCGGCCAGGATCAGCAGCGGCGGAATCACCGCGCCGGTCGAGCGCACCACGCCGGAGATCACGAAGCTGACGCCGAAGAACAGGAACGAGCCGATCACCACATGGTTGAGATGGCGGGCGATGTCCAATGCCTCGCTGGCCGGCGGCAGGAACAGCGCCAGCAGCTGGCGATCGAACACCACCAGCGGCAGGATCAGTGCGCCGGTCAGCAGGAAGTTGAACATCACGCCCTGGCGTGCGGTGCCACGCACGCGGTCCCAGCGCTGTGCGCCCACATTCTGCGCGGCCATCGACGAGCAGGCCGCACCGATCGCCATCGCCGGCATCTGCAGGTAGTTCCACAGCTGCAGCGAGGCGCCATAGCCTGCGCCGGTCGCGGTGCCGTACTGGTTGACCATGGTCATCAGCAGGATCACCGACAGCGAGATCAGCACCATCTGCAGGCCCATCGGCACGCCCTTGAGCACCAGCGCCTTGAGGATGGTCAGGTCGAGCTTGAACAGGCGCATGTCGGCACGCCCCAGCCACAGCGTGTGGCGCTTGTGGCGCATGTACAGCAGCAGGCCGGCCAGCGACAGGGTCTGCGCGACCAGCGTGGCCCACGCCGAGCCGGCGATGCCCAGCGCGGGGAACGGCCCCATGCCGAAGATCAGCACCGGGTTCAGCACGATGTCCAGCGCCACCGACACCATCAGGAAGCGGAACGGCGTACGCGAATCGCCGGCACCGCGCAGCGCGGCGGTGAGGAAGGCGAACGCGTACAGCGTCGGCATCGCCAGGAAGATGATCTGCAGGTAGGCCTCGGCCAGCGGCAGCGAGGCGGCCGGCGTGCCCATCGCCGCCAGCAGCGGATGCGCCATGAACCAGCCGGCGATGGCGATGATCACCGACAGGCCGATGAAGAAGGTGGCGCTGGTACCGACCACGCGCCGCGCCTCGGCAATGTCGCGTGCGCCGATGGCCTGGCCGATCAGGATGGTCGAGGCCATGCCGAAGCCGAACACCGAGCCGATCAGGAAGAACATGATGTTGTTGGCGTTCGCGGTGGCGGTCAGCGCCGCCTCGCCGAGGAAACGCCCCACCCACACCGCATTCACCGAACCATTCAGCGACTGCGCGATGTTGCCGGCCAGGATCGGCAGGGAAAACAGCAGGAGATTGCGGCCGATCGGGCCGGAGGTCAGGTCAAGCGGCGCTTTGGCCATGGAGTGGTGATCGATTCCCGGGAGGCGCACACTAGCACCAAGCCGGTTTGCGGGATGTGGCAATGCATCAACGACTACGGGTGGGACGGGGCATGGCGCTGGCCTTGATCGGCGTCGTACTGGCCGCATGTTCGATGGACGACCGGCTGGGTGATACCCAGGTGCGGCCGACCGACCGGCCCGAATGCCTGGTCGGCAGCCAGCGCCAGGATCTGTCCGCTGGCGTACCCACCCTGATCGGGGGCAGCGGTTGCCGTACCGACCCCGACCATCCGCGTCCCCTGAACAAGCCACCGGAGTAGTACGCACCGATGCATGAGCTTTCCCCGCTGTCGCCCAGTGTCCGCCTGGACATCTGGCTGTGGGCGGCCCGTTTCTTCAAGACCCGCAGCCTGGCCAAGCAGGCCATTGAGACCGGCAAGGTCAGCGTGGCTGGCCAGCGCCCGAAATCCTCGCGCGCCGTGCGCGTGGGTGAGCAGCTGCAGGTCGATCGTGGCGAAGAGCATTTCGAGATCCAGGTGCTGGGGCTGAGCGACCAGCGCGGGCCGGCCCCGGCGGCGCAGCAGCTGTACGCCGAGAGCGAGGCCTCGAAGGCGCGTCGTGCGGAACAGCGCGCATTGCGCATCGCCGCCCGCGATGGTTTCCAGCCGCCGGAGCACAAGCCGGACAAGCGCGCGCGGCGGTTGATACGGGCATTGGGTGATATCGACGCGCTCTGACGGAACGGCGATTCCGGTGCACTGTTCCTATCGCGGTGCGAAAGGAGGCGCGAGTCACGGTGCGTTCGGAAGCGGCGGGGCAGGCTGGATGTTCACCTTCTGGAAGCCTGCCGATGCGTTGCCTATTGTTGTGCCTGTCCCTGCTTGCTGCCGCGCCCTTGCACGCGGCCGATATCACCTTCTGGGATGCTCCGCAGCGCGGGGGCAACAGCATGAACATGTCGCCTCCGGACCGGGACTACTTCGAGGCGCTGCGTGCGACCGGCGCGACCTGGGTGCGGCTGGTACCGGACAAGTGGAAGGCGCAGGGCGGCCGTGACTTCCTGATCGGCAACGCGGACGACTATCAAGGGCTGGTCGCAGCTGATCTGGCGACATTGCGCCGCGTGCTGGACGATGCCGACGCGGCCGGACTGAAGGTGGTGCTCACCCCGCTGTCGCTGCCGTTGCTGCGCTGGAAGCAGCACAACGGTGACAAGGTCGACCAGCGCCTGTGGCAGTCGTTCGACAATCACGCCCCGGCGCTACGCTTCTGGCATGACCTGGCCGTGGCGCTGAAGGGACATCCCGCACTGGCCGCTTACAACCTGATCAACGAACCGGTGCCGGAATTCGGTGCCGGCCTGGCCGAACATGCGTCCAGCGAGGCGATGCAGCAGTGGTACGCCGGGGTGCAGGACGGTCCGCGTGATCTGCGCCGTTTCTACTCGGAGCTGATCGCGCGCATCCGCGAGGTCGACGCGGAAATGCCGCTGATGCTGGATGCCGGATGGTATGCGGCCGCCGATGGCTTCAATTACTGGCCGGCTCCGCTGGACGACGCGAAGCTGCTGTACAGCGTGCACATGTACGAACCGTACGCAGCGACCAGTGCGCCCAACCAGAAGCGAGCCAAGCCCTGGCGCTACCCGGGCAGCGTGCCGTTCGGCGGCCACAGCGAGCGCTGGGACGCGGCGCGCGTGCGCAGCTACCTGCAGCAGCCGATGGAGTGGGCGAAGACGCACGGGGTGGGGGCCAACCGCATGGTGGTCGGTGAATTCGGCTGCATGCGCCGCTGGCCCGACTGCAGCCGCTACCTGCAGGACGTGCTGCAGGTGCTGGAACAGGACAAGGTGCACTGGGCCTTCTACGCTTTCCGCGAGGATGGCTGGGACGGCATGGACTACGAACTGGGCGACAAGGCGCTGCCGTGGTCGTACTGGCAGGCACAGGAACAAGGAAAGCCAGCGGTGCCGCCGCGCTCGATGCAGGCGCCGTTGTTCGCGCCGATCCTGCAGCGGCTGAAGGCCGGGAACCGGTAGGACGCCGGGCAGGGCCCGGCGTGATCCGTAGCGATGCAGTTCATGCCGGGTCATCCCCGGCGACAGCGCCGGTCAGCGCTTGCCGCCGAGCAGGTTGCCGCCCAGCTTCAACAGGTCACTCATGCCGAACTGGCCGTCGCCGTCCTGGTCCAGCACGCTGCCGAGCAGGCCACCGGCAATGCCGCCCTGCTGCTGCACCTGCTGCTTTTCCTGGCCGAGCGCCTGGCTGAGCGAGCCGGCATCGGCCTGGCCGCCACCCAGCCGCTGGGCGAGGAAGGCCATCACGATCGGCGCGAGGATCTGCAGCAGCTGGCTGGTGCGGCCGCTGTCGAGCTGGGTGGCCTGGGCCAGGCCGGTTTCCACCTTCTGCTGGCTGCCGCCGAAGATGTGGCCGAGGATGCCGGCGCCATCGCTGGCGGCACCACCGCCACCTCCGCCCAGCACCGAACCGAGCACGCTGCCCAGGTCCAGGCCGCTGTGGTTGTTCTGCAGCGCGCCGAGCAGGGCCTGCGCCCCCTGCGGCTGCGCAGCGTTGTTGCCCAGCGCGCCCATCAGCACCGGCAGCGCGGCACTGATCGCGCCGGAGGCCTGGGTATCGCTGATGCCGAGCTGCTGCGACACCTGCTGCAGCGGAGCGCCCTGCAATTTGGCGAGAAGTTCATCGGTCAGGCTCATCAGGGGAATCCTCGATTGGGATGGGGCGTGCAGAAGGTACGACGCGGACCGTTAAAACGGCGACGCCGCCTCACGGGGAGGCGGCGTGCCGTACACGGGGGAGGCCGATCAGAGCTCGATGTCTTCCGCGCCCGGGGTGGCGGCAGGGAAGTCGGTTTCCGGCTGTGCCGGCTTGAACGGGTCCGACGGCTGGCTGGCCAGCGCCTTCAGGGCCGCAGCGACGCCGGCACCGTAAGCCGGATCGGCCTTGCTGCAGTTGTCGATGTGGCGCTGCTTGATGAAGTCCGGCGCATCGCCCAGGGCACGGGCGGTGTTGGCGAACAGGCGGTCCTTCTGCGCCTGGTTGTAGCTGCGGAACAGTGCACCGGGCTGGCTGAAGTAGTCGGCGTCGTCCTCACGGAAATTCCAGAAGTCGGCATCGCCGCGGATCTTCATTGGCGGCTCGCGGTACTCCGGCTGCTCCTGCCACTGGCCGTAGCTGTTCGGCTCGTAGTGCGGCAGGCCGCCGTAGTTGCCGTCCACGCGCATCGCACCATCGCGGTGGTTGCTGTGCACCGGGCAGCGCGCGGCGTTCACCGGAATCTGGTGGTGATTGACGCCCAGGCGGTAACGCTGGGCATCGGAATAGGCGAACAGGCGCGCCTGCAGCATCTTGTCCGGCGACGGGCCGATGCCCGGCACCAGGTTGCTCGGTGCGAACGCCGACTGCTCCACGTCCTGGTACCAGTTGACAGGGTTGCGGTTCAGTTCGAACTGGCCGACCTCGATCAGCGGGTAGTCGCTCTTCGGCCACACCTTGGTCAGGTCGAACGGGTGCACGCGGTAGGTTTCCGCATCCAGTTCCGGCATGACCTGGATGAACAGCTTCCACTTCGGGAAGTCGCCCTTGTCGATGGCGGCGAACAGGTCGCGGCCGTGGCTTTCGCGGTCATGGCCGACCAGGATTTGCGCCTGTGCGTCGGTCAGCGATTCGATGCCCTGCTGGCTGACGAAGTGGAACTTCACCCAGAAGCGCTCGCTGTCGGCGTTGGTGAAGCTGTAGGTGTGCGAGCCGAAGCCGTGCATGTGGCGGAAGCTGCGCGGGATGCCGCGGTCGCTCATCACCACGGTCACCTGCAGCAGGGCTTCGGGCAGCAGCGTCCAGAAATCCCAGTTGTTGCGCGCGCTGCGCAGGTTGGTGTGCGGGTCGCGCTTGACCGCCTTGTTGAGGTCGGCGAACTTGCGCGGGTCGCGCAGGAAGAACACCGGGGTGTTGTTGCCGACCAGGTCCCAGTTGCCTTCTTCGGTGTAGAACTTCAGCGCGAAGCCGCGGATGTCGCGCTCGGCGTCGGCGGCGCCACGTTCGCCGGCCACCGTGGTGAAGCGGGCGAACATTTCGGTCTGCTTGCCGACCTTCTCGAACAGCTTGGCGCGGGTGTACTTGCTGATGTCGTGGGTGACGGTGAAGGTGCCGAACGCGCCCGAGCCCTTGGCGTGCATGCGGCGTTCGGGAATGATCTCGCGGTTGAGATTGGCCAGCTTCTCCAGCAGCCACACGTCTTCCATCAGCAGCGGGCCGCGCGGGCCGGCGGTCTTGCTGTTCTGGTTGTCCACCACCGGCGCGCCGAAGGCCGTGGTCATCGGGGTAACCGGGTCGTCACCGTGCTTCTGCTTCGGCGTGGTGCTCAGCTCGCGCTGCTGCTGGGCGCCTTCCTCAGGCGTCGGGGCGCTGTGGTAAGGGCACTTGGCGTTGTTGTTGTCGGACTGGCTCATCGGCTGGCTCCTGGTGGCGGTGAAGACGTGGGAAACATCTTCACTCGACTGTAGCTAGGGCCAGATGAAATGAATAATCGAATGATTCGTTCAGGTTGATAGATTCTGTCAATTGAAAGGCAGAATCGGATTTGTGGAGTCTTTCAATTGCCCCCCGGTCGGGCGGGAGGCCATGGACGTGCGCTGCGGTTACAGCAGCGCCTTCAGCCGGTACAGCGCTTCCAGCGCCTGCTTCGGGGTCAGCTCGTCCGGGTCGATCGCCGCCAGCGCTTCCTGCGCCTTGCTGGAGGGTGCTGCGAACAGGCCGAACTGCTGCGGTGCATCCAGCGCCTGCGGTGCCAGCTCGGCGGCATGGCTTTCTCCGCCGCGCTGCTCCAGCTCGGCCAGGCGACGACGCGCCTGCGCCACGGTGGCGCGGGGCAGGCCGGCCAGTGCCGCCACCTGCAGGCCGAAGCTGCGGTTGGCCGGGCCGTCCTTCACCGCATGCATGAACACCAGGGCTTCGCCATGCTCGACGGCATCGAGGTGCACGTTGGCGATGCCGCTGCGGCCGCCCTCGTGCTGCTCGTCGGCCAGCGCGGTCAGCTCGAAGTAGTGGGTGGCGAACAGCGTGTAGCAGCGGTTCTGGTAGGCCAGGTGGCGGGCCACCGCGTCGGCCAGGGCCAGGCCGTCGTAGGTGGAGGTGCCACGGCCGATCTCGTCCATCAGCACCAGCGAGTGCGCGGTGGCGTGATGCAGGATGTAGCTGGTCTCGGCCATTTCGACCATGAAGGTCGACTGCCCGCGGGCGAGGTCGTCACCGGCGCCGATGCGGGTCAGGATGCGGTCGATCGGGCCGATCAGCGCACGGCTGGCCGGCACGAAGCTGCCGATGTGGGCCAGCAGCACGATCAGCGCGTTCTGCCGCATGTAGGTCGATTTACCGCCCATGTTCGGGCCGGTGATCACCAGCATGCGGCGATCCGGATGCAGGTCCAGGTCATTCGGTTCGAACGGCTGTTCGCGCACCGCTTCGACCACCGGGTGGCGGCCGCGCTCGATCTTCAGGCAGGGCTCGGCCTGCAGTTCCGGGCGTGCCCAGTCCAGCGCCTGCGCGCGTTCGGCGAAGCCGGCCAGCACGTCGAGCTCGCTCAGCGCTGCCGCGCATTGCTTCAGCGGTTCCAGCTGCCCGCCGAGGGTGTCCAGCAGCTGCTCGTACAGGTACTTCTCGCGCGACAGCGAACGGTCGCGCGCGGACAGCACCTTGTCCTCGAAGGCCTTCAGTTCCTCGGTGATGTAGCGCTCAGCGTTGGTCAGTGTCTGCCGGCGGGTGTAGTGCACCGGTGCGCGGTCGGACTGGCCCTTGCTGATTTCGATGTAATAGCCGTGCACCCGGTTGTAGCCCACCTTCAGGGTGGCGATGCCACTGCTCTCGCGCTCGCGCTGCTCCAGATCGACCAGGAACTGGTCGGCATGGGTCGACAGGCGGCGCAGCTCGTCCAGCTCCTCGTCGAAGCCGTCGGCCAGCACGCCGCCATCGCTCAGCTTCAGCGGCGGCATCTCGGCGATGGCGCTGGCCAGCAGCTGCGCGCATTCGTCATGTTCGCCCAGCGCGGCGTGCAGCGCCTGCAGGCGTGGAGAATCCAGCGGCGCCAGCACCTCGCGCACTGCCGGCAGCAGGCCCAGGCCATCGCGCAGGGTGGAGAAGTCGCGCGGGCGCGCCGAGCGCAGTGCGACGCGGGTGAGGATGCGTTCGAGGTCGCCCAGGCGGCGGAACTGCTCGCGGATGTCGGCATCACTGCCGCGGTCGATCAGCGTTTCCACCGCATGGTGGCGCTGCACCAGCACCTCGCGCAGGCGCAGCGGGCGGTGCAGCCAGCGCCGCAGCAGGCGCCCGCCCATGGGCGTCACGGTGCTGTCCAGCACGCCCAGCAGGGTGTTGCGGGTGTCGCCATCGACGCGCGTATCCAGTTCCAGATGGCGGCGGGTTGCGGCATTCATCGCAATCGCCTCGCCGGCGGTTTCCATCGCGATCGAGGTCAGGTGCGGCAGGCGCTGCTTCTGGGTTTCTTCGACATAGCCGAGCAGGGCGCTGGCCGCAGCCGTGGCGCGCGGCTTGTCATCGATGCCGAAACCGCTCAGGTCATGCAGCTTGAAGAACGCCAGCAGCTGGCGGCGGCCACTGTCGGCGTCGAACAGCCACGGCGCGCGGCGGCGCACGCCGGTACGCTGGCGCAGGAATTCCGGCCAGTTCTCTTCGTCGGGCACCAGCAGTTCGGCCGGCTCCAGCCGCGCCAGTTCGGCTTCCAGCGCGTCGTCGGTTTCCACCTCGTTGACCAGGAAGCGGCCACCGGCCAGGTCGGCCCAGGCCAGCCCGTAGCCCTGCTTGGTACGCGACAGCGCCATCAGCAGGGTGTCGCGGCGTTCGTCCAGCAATGCCTCGTCGGTCACCGTGCCGGGGGTGACGATGCGCACCACCTTGCGCTCGACCAGGCCCTTGGCCAGCGCCGGATCGCCGATCTGCTCGCAGATCGCCACCGACTCACCCAGCGCCACCAGCCGTGCCAGATAACCCTCGTAGGCATGCACCGGCACGCCGGCCATCGGGATCGGCGCGCCGCCGGAGCTGCCGCGCTGGGTCAGGGTGATGTCCAGCAGCCGCGCCGCCTTGCGGGCGTCGTCGTAGAACAGCTCGTAGAAATCGCCCATGCGGAAGAACAGCAGCAGGTCCGGATGGTCGGACTTGGCCGCGAAGAACTGCTTCATCAGCGGGGTGTGTTCTTTTGACGCCTTGGCGTTGCTGGTGTTGTCTTTCGTATCAGTCACTTGGAGCGGTTCGCGTCTGGGCAGGGCGTCTGGGCGAGGCCTTGCGGGGCATGGCCGGAAGGACAGTTAGTGTAACGGCCTGGGCGGGTCGATGATCCCCGCCCTGATCCACCGGGCGGGGCGCGCGCCGGGGCTGTCTGGGCGCCAACGACAGCGGTGGTTTGGTTGATTTCCATGGAGGGCCACGGTAGTGTCGGCCCCGGCGATTCCCGCCAATCGGCCTCCATGGAAACCGGGGCAATTCATCCCCGGGCGGGCGTTGATGGAAAGAACACGCATGACTGCAGCCTGCATGGCCGCCGAACCTCGCCATTACTGGCGCATCGCCCTGCTGAGTACGCTGGTTGCCATTGTCCCGCTTGCCGGATCTGCGCCGTACAACCTGTTGAAGGCCGTGCTGCTGCTGGCCCTGCTGGTCACCGGCGTGGTGCTGATCCGTCGCCAGCCGGATGTCCGCCTGCGCTACCGCATCGCGCGCTTCATCGTGATCGCCTGTTTGCTGCGCCTGGCCTTTGCCTTCTTCAGCATCGCCTGGCACGACCTGCGCTGGAGCGAGTTGGACCTGCCCGCGCAGATGCTGCTCTATCTGGGTACGGCCGCGGTGTTCGCCGCCGTGCTGGACTGGCGCCTGATCTGGACTCTGTTCGCGCTCTCCACCCTGGTGTTCGGTGGCTCATGCATCGTGCAGCACCACGTGATGGGGTTGGAACGTGCTTATGGTTTCAGTGGTGGCGAATGGACGGCCATCGAGTTCACGATGGTCACGCTGTGCATGGCGCTGTTCTCGGTCATCCGGTTGATCCAGCCGAACGTCCATCCGGCCGAGCGCTGCCTGCATGGGGTTGCCGTTGCCGTGGGCGTCTACGGCTCGATCCTGGCGCAGAGCCGGGGGCCGATCCTGGCCTTCATTCCGGCGATGCTGATGGTGATGACGGTGCACGTGTGGCGTACCCGGCGCTGGCGTGGCCCGCTGGCCTTCGTCGGCGCCCTGGTCATCGGCGTGCTCGGTGCCACCACGGTGCTCAACCATCAGGTCATCCAACGCTTCGGTGAGGTCAGTGGCGAGATCGCCGGCTTCAACCAGCACAACGAAGTGGGTTCGGTGCGTGAGCGCATCGCGATGTGGGGCGTGGCGGTCGACGCCATTGCCGAGCACCCGCTGACCGGGGTGGGCCTGAACCAGTTCGGTACCTATGCGCGCGAGGGCATTGCCCGCGGCGAGGTGTCCGACGCGATCTCTCGCTACAACCATCCCCACAACGAGTACCTGGAAGCGGCAGTGACCGGTGGCGTGCCGCTGTTGCTGATCATGCTGCTGATCTTCATCCTGCCGGGTATTCATTTCGTGCGGCGGATCGGCCATGCCGATGAAACCACGGCGATGGTCGCCACCGCCGGCCTTGCCGTGGTCATCGTCTACGCGCTCTCGGCGTTCACCGACAACGTGTTCTATCGGGCAATGCCGCATTCGTTCTATTTCTACCTGGTGCTGGGCTTCGTCCTGGCGACCGCGTTGCCGGTCCGCGACCTGCGCCGGGACGGGAGTTCGCACTGATGGCGCATGTTCACCTGCTGGCCGCCGACAACCAGCGCGGCTTGAGCCATGACATCCAGGTGATCGAGCGCTCGCTGCGACAGCTCGGGCATGAGGTAACCATCAGCCGCCTCGATGCGGTACGCAATGGCGGGGCGTGGAAACTGCGCCGGTTGCGCCTGCGTCGCCTGCTGGCGTCGTGGCTGAGCCTGGGGCGGAAGCCGGCGCGATTCGATATCAACATCTCGCTGGAGCACGTACGGCCGGCCAGTTTTGGCCTGGCCGAGGTCAATCTGCTGATCCCGAATCCGGAATGGGTATCTGCACGCAGCCTCCGCATCCTGCCGCGGTTCGATTCCCTGCTGACCAAGACCGAGGACGCCACGCGCATCTTCACTGCGCTGGGCATGCGCGCGCTGGAAGTGGGCTTCTGCAGCCGCGACCGCTACGACGCTTCGGTGCCGCGCAAGCCCCGCAGCTTCCTGCATGCCGCAGGCAGCAGCCGCATGAAGGGTACGGCGACCCTGGTGAAGGTCTGGAAGCGGCACCCGGAATGGCCCCTGCTGACCGTCCTGCGTGGCGGGCCTTCGGACGAAGACGAGGGTGGGGCGGCAAACCTGCGGATCGTCCGCGAGCGCCTGCCCGATGAAGAGGTGCAGCGCCTGCAGAACGAGCATGTGTTCCACCTGTGCCTGTCGCAGACCGAGGGCTGGGGCCACTACCTGGTCGAAGCGATGAGCTGTGCGGCGGTGGTGATCACCTGCGATGGCGCGCCGATGAACCAGATGATCGATGAGAGCCGCGGTCTTCTGGTGGCGGCTCACGAGGGCGCGCCCTGCCACCTGTCCAGGACCTGGCATGTGGACGAGACAGCGCTGGAGCAGGCTGTCGAGCGTGCACTGGCGATGGATGAGGCCGAATGCACCCGGCTGGGTGCCAATGCACGCGCATGGCATCTGGCCAGCGAGGTTGCGTTCCCATTGCGTCTGGGTGAGGCCCTGGCGAAATTCTGAAGCCCGGCACGCGGCGTTGCCGCAGCGCGCTCAGGCAGCGACCAGGGTGATCTGCGGATGCCCGTCGAAGATCTCCATTACGATCTCGAAGTACGTCTGTCCCTGGCCGTGCTCCAGCGCCGCGATCTGCTCGTTGATGGCCGCGACATTGAAGGTGCCGGGCTGATCGAGTTTTGACCGCAGCCACGCATGCGTGGCGTCCCGCCCCAATACACTGCGGCTATGCGCGATGTCGTGCCAGACGACGGTCGCGGCGGAGTGGCCGGCGAGCACGCCATAGCCACCCCACAGCAGGTCATCAAGCGCGTCCAGGCTTGCTCCCAGCTGCCAGTTCTCGCTGGCCATGAACACACGGTTGATTTCCGCGTACAGGCTGGCGATGTCGTTGATGGATGCGCCGTCGATGTGCAGGACCAGGGACATGCCGCAACTGTAGCCGTTCGCCGGTAACGGCTGCATGCACCGGCAGCCCGATCTGGAACGGTGGTGTCCGCTGCTGATTATCAATGGATGCTGGATGGATATACCGGGGAGAAACTGTCAATGCGGCGTGATTTCAATGCTGCGCTGGCATGTCATCGGCAGCCAAAGGGCGATGGGAGGGGCGGTATGGGGGCGGGTCCATTCTGCCTGTTCAATATTATTGGATCGTTCCAAATATAAACTCCCATAAAGTTTCCATTGCCTGCGCCGCCATCGATCGTACGGCCATGATCAAGGGAATTGAGATGCTCGCCTTACGCAACCTCCGAGTGGGATCCCGGCTGGGCGCCGGCTTTGGTTTGCTGCTGCTGTTCATCATGGCCATCGTTGGCCTGGTGCTGTACGGAAACCAGCTCAAGTCCGCCCAGTTCGAGAAAGTGGTGGACGTCAACATGGTGAAGATGCGGCTGCTGAATGACATGCTCGATACCAACAATGCCGTGCTGATGCATCGGCGGCTGATGGTGATCAAGCGTGGCGAGGATTTCGACAAGGATTATCAGAAGGCACAGGAACTGTCGCAGACCTACGACGGCATCTGGGCCAGGTACATCAAGATTCCGCGTGACGCCACCGGCGATGCGCTGGTTGCGAAAATCGACGCGGCACGCAAGGCGACCGACGCCTCCACCCAGCATCTGCACGAGCGCATGAAGGCTGGGGATTTCGACGGCGCTGCCAAAGAGCTGCTGGCCGAGCACGGGCTGGCCACGGCCTGGAACGAATCCATCTCGACGCTGCTGCGGCATCAGGAGACACTGACCGAGCGCAGCCGCCAGGAATATCGCAGCACGGAGGCCTGGACCGGCACCTTGTCGATCGTGTTCGGCGTGATGAGCCTGATACTGGGTTCGCTGGCGGCCTGGGCGATCACCCGCAGCCTGACCCGTCCGCTGGAGGGGGCGGTGAAGCTGGCCGATGGCATCGCCGGTGGCCGCCTGGACAACGTCATCGATGCGTCGGGCAACGATGAGGTGACCCAGCTGCTCAGGTCGATGCAACGCATGCAGATGCAGGTACAGGCGGTGATGGCGGCGCAGGGCGAGCTGGCCCGCCAGCATGACGCCGGCAGCCTCAGCTACCGCATGGATGAGAGCGCGTTCCCCGGCGACTTCGGGCGGATGGTGCACGAAACCAATGCGCTGGTTGGTTCGCACGTGCAGGTGCAGAACCGGCTGATCGAAGTGATGAAGCACTATGCCCGCGGTGACCTGTCGGTGGACATGGACCCGTTGCCGGGCGAGAAGGCGGCGATCACCCAGGCAATGGATGAAACCAAGAGCAGCCTGTCGGCGATCAACAGCGAGATCCGCCGGCTGGCGACCGCAGCCGCGGCGGGTGATTTCAGCCTGCGCGGCGATGAGGACCGCTTCGCCTACGATTTCCGCGACATGGTGGCCGGGCTCAACCAGCTGATGCAGACCACCGATGAGAACCTGGTGCAGGTGTCGACCCTGTTGCAGGCCATCTCGCGAGGCGACCTGACCGTACGCATGCAAGGTGACTTCCATGGTGTGTTCGCCCGCATGCGCGATGACTGCAATGCCACCGTCGATCAGCTCAAGCAGATCGTTGGCCGCATCCAGGCCAGTGCATCCAGCATCAACCTGGCTGCAGGCGAGATTGCCTCGGGCAACACCGACCTGTCGCGGCGCACCGAGCAGCAGGCCGCGAATCTGGAGGAAACGGCCGCGTCGATGGAGGAGGTGACCTCTACCGTGAAGCAGAACGCCGAACACGCGCGCCAGGCCAACCAGCTAGCCATCGGCGCGCATGGTGTCGCCTCGCAGGGCGGGGAGGTGGTCGGCCAGGTGGTGACCACGATGTCCGCCATCGAAGCCGCCTCGAAGAAGATTGCCGAGATCATCTCGGTGATCGATGGCATCGCATTCCAGACCAACATTTTGGCGCTGAACGCCGCGGTGGAAGCGGCGCGTGCCGGTGAGCAGGGCCGGGGCTTTGCGGTGGTGGCCAGCGAGGTGCGCACGCTGGCGCAGCGCTCGGCCGGTGCCGCCAAGGAGATCAAGGGCCTGATCGAGGACTCGGTCGGCAAGGTGGCCGATGGGTCGGCACTGGTGCGCCAGGCAGGCACCACGATGGGCGAGATCGTGGCCTCGGTGCAGCGGGTGACCGACATCATGGCCGATATCTCCGCCGCCTCGCAGGAGCAGAGTTCGGGCATCGAGCAGGTCAACCAGGCCGTGGTGCAGATGGACGAGACCACCCAGCAGAATGCGGCATTGGTGGAAGAGGCCAGCGCTGCGGCACGCTCGATGGAAGAGCAGGCCAATCTGTTGGCTGAAGCGGTGTCGGTGTTCCGCACCGGCGCCGCCACGGCTGCGGCGGTGGTACGGCCTGCGTTGGCGGCCGTCGCTGCGTCGGTGGCTCCGGTGCGCAGGGCGACGGTTCTTTCGCCCCGCATCGATTCGACGCTGGCCGCCAACGCGGGTGGCTGGCAGGAGTTCTAGAAGGGCGGCATGCCGGCAGGGAGACGGCGCCCATCGCGATGGCTGGTCGCGATGGGCGCGGATTTTTTTCCTGAACGGGCGATGGCCGATGTCGCCGCGCATACGTCCATTTCACTTCCGGTTGCCAGCCGTGGGAGGACACTTGCGGCATACCGGACCTCAGGAGATGGCCATGAAGACCTCGACTCGACTGCTTGTGCTGGGCACGCTGCTGGCGGCCAGTTCGGTTGCAGGCGCACAGACCTACGGGCCGCGTGATGAAGGGCGCAAGTTCAACGATGGCAGCCGCGTGGTCTGCAAGAACGTGGAAGTGCAACGCAATTCGCGTGACCCCAACCGTATTGCCGGTACAGCCACCGGTGCGGTGATTGGTGGCCTGCTCGGCAACCAGGTGGGTGGCGGCAACGGCAAGAAGCTGGCCACCGTCGCCGGTGCCGTCGCCGGTGGCGCCGCGGGCCGGCAGATCCAGGGCAACAGCCAGCAGAAAAACGGTGATCGCGTGGTCGAACGCCGCTGCGAGCGTGTTTACCGCTGATTGTCTGCACCGGTAGCACTTCCTTCCACAGGATTTCGCAGTACGCATGTCCTCGAACGCCGGCCCTGTGCCGGCGTTCGTCGTTGAACGGCCCTGTATCGCGGGCTGCAGCGCGGTGTCTATACTGCGCCGACTTCAATGGATGAACGCAATGTGAACGAATCACCCCTGACTGAGTCGCACACGCCGGTTGC
This sequence comes from Stenotrophomonas maltophilia group sp. Smal17, assembly GCF_030237045.1. Taxonomy (NCBI): domain Bacteria; kingdom Pseudomonadati; phylum Pseudomonadota; class Gammaproteobacteria; order Lysobacterales; family Lysobacteraceae; genus Stenotrophomonas; species Stenotrophomonas maltophilia group sp. Smal17. Next base: position 9,259 of record NZ_JASJSU010000017.1, on the reverse strand, counting down.
CGAGGTCGATCCAGTACTGGAAGCGACAGCGCGCTTCGGCCGACTGCGTGAGCGTACCGACGAGCTCGAATTGTTCATTTCCGGCCTGCTGGCGTTTGCACTGTTGGCGGTTCCTGGCTATCTGTTCGATGCCTGGGCGCGCAGCAGCCTGCATACCGAAGGCATTTACTTCCAACTGCTGTGGTTTGGTTTCAGCATCAGCGTGGGCATGTGCTACGTGTTGGCAGTGGCGCTGATCGCGCACCTGACCGTGCGCGGCTACTGGATAGGCCTGATCGGGCTGAAATCGCACTTCCCCAAGGGCATCGACTGGCAACGGCTTCCGCAGATGGGCCCGGTATCGCGCGCCTTCCTCAAGGCCCGCGACGGTGGCCTGGATGGCAGCATCGAGCGCGCTGATCGTTTGGCCACCATGCTCTTCTCCACCACGCTGTTGGCCGTGCAGACGCTGGCCGGAACGCTGGTGATGGCCGTGCTGACGCTGTGCGTGGCGATGGCGATCAGTGCGCTTGCCGGCGGTTCAGAACGTGTTGTCATGATCGTGGTCATTAGCGTCCTGACCGGCTTGCTTGCACTCGCGCTGGTGCCCGCGCTGCTGGAGCGCGTCATTGCGCGTAGGCAGCGGCGCAACCAGGCCCATGAGGGCCTGCAGCACTGGCTGCAGCGCTTCCTGGCGGGCCTGCAGCGGATTCCCCTGCTGCGCCAGATGCAGACGATGCAGCTGACCCTGCAGAGCAACCTGCGCTCGCGTTCATTCATGGCGGTCTATCTGCTCGCCGTGGTGGTGGCCATGGTGCTGGGAGCCGTCCAGGTACTGGGTTCGGTGAAGTTTTCGCTGTTCAACCGTTACCAGGTGATGACTGACGAGGCTGTCGAACACGGCATGTTGAGCGCGCATTACGAGTCGATGCGCTCGGCACACGATCAGCTGTTGGCGTACCCGATGATTCCCTCCGACACGATCACCGGTTCGCGCCTGCGCGTGTTCATTCCGCATCGTCCCCAGCGCGACAACCCGTTGGCACGCCAGCATTGCAGTGCGCTGCCCGGGGCGCGCAACGAAGCCGTAGGCGCGCAGGCTGCCAGTGCGGCGGTGGAGTGCCTGTCGCGGCTGTGGCAGGTGCAGTTGGATGGCGCGCCGGTCGACCTGCACGAGTTCATGCCGATGGAACGCCGTGATGTCGACATGCGCGGCTTGGTCGGATACCTGCCGATGGCGGGGTTGGTACCCGGTCGGCATGATCTGAACCTGGTCTGGAATGCCGAAGGTGGCGAACGCGGCCCGGAGCGACGTCGCGAGTACCGCATCCCGTTCTGGTACGCGCCAGACCCCTGAAAAGGGGACGGAGGGGATTAAGTCGCAATCCGCCAATCCGGCCGCTTACGACTTAATCCCCTCCGTCCCCTTTTTTGCGAGGAGGCGCCAGGCGGCGAGGCTGCCGTAGAGCAGCAGCAGGATGCTGAGGGTGATCAGTTCGTGGCTGACTTCGGCCAGGCGGGCGTCCATCTGGTTCAGGCGCACCATCAGGTTGATGCCCGAGGTGGTTGGTAGCAGCTGCGCCAGCCACACCAGCGGGCGTGGCGTCATCACTGCCGGCCAGGACAGGTTGGCCAGGAAGAACAGCGGGATGGAGGTGGCGATGATGTACTGGAACGCACGTTCGCGGGTGCGGAAGAAGCTGCCGACGAACAGGCCGAACGCCACCGTCGCGGCGATGAACAGGGTGCCGCCCAGCAACTGGCCGAGCGGATTGCCACCGCGTGGATAGTCCTGCATCCAGGCAGTGAAACCGGCGTAGTAGAACAGGCCGAACAGGCCGATCAGGCCGAAGCCCAGTGCCATGCCGCCCAGGGTCGGCAGATCGAAGCGCAGGCGCCGGCCGAGCGCGAGACGACGGCCGCCGAGCAGGACGCCGATGCCCATCAGCAGGGTCTGGTGCACGATCAGTTCGGCCACGCCGGGGACGATGGCGCTGCCGTAGCCTTCCTGGGTGTTGTACAGCGGGCGCTGCACCAGGGTGACCGGTGGCGCCTGCGGCGCGCCCATGAAGGCGGCCTGCCCGACCGCCGCGTCGCGCCCGAACGCGCCCAGTGCATCGGCCACGCTGCCCAGCACCCAACTGGCGCGCCCGAGGTAGGCGCCGTTGCCGAGCAGCACCAGCTTGGCCGGGTGGCCGCGCAGGATGTCGCGCTCCAGGTTGGCCGGAATCAGCACGATGCCTTCGGCATGGCCGGCTTCCAGCTGCTGGCGCGCACTTTCGATGTCGGCCGGTTGCCCGACCACGCGTGCGACCCGCAGCGCGTCCAGCGTTCGCAGCAGTTCGCGGCTGGTGGCGCTGTGGTCTTCGTCCACCACCAGCACCGGCAGGTTGCCGGCCACCTGGTGGCGGTACGCCGCCGGGTAGAAGAACGAATACAGGATCACCGCGCCGACCATCACCACGATCGCATAGCGGTCGCACAGCACGGCCATCAGGGTCTGCCGCAGGCTGCGCCAGAGCGTGCTCATGCGTCGGCCCTCGCTGGCTGCGCAGCCTCGGCTGTACGCGCGAAGGCAATCAGGCGCAGGCCACCGATGCCGCCGGCCACCACCGACATCAGCAGCAGCGTGGCCAACGGCCACAGCGAGACCAGCAGCGGCGAACCGATGAACTGTTGCTGGGTCTGCAGCTTGATGTAGGCGCTGAGCGGCAGCAGCTGATGCCAGATGCGGGTGAACAGGGGGCCGTCCAGCACCGGGAAGGTGGCGCTGGAGAACGCCAATGCGGTGCCGATGCTGAGGCCGACTGCGGACAGCGCGGTACCCATGTCGCGGGTGACGCCGACGAAGAACAACGCGTAGGCCGCAGTGGCCAGGTAGAACAGCGGCTGTGCAAGCAGCAGCAGGAGCACGCTGCCGACCACGCCATCGCCGCGCAGCCAGGCCAGGTAACCCAGCCCGAGTGCACCGTACAGCGAGAACAGCAGGATGTACGGTGCAGCCTTGCCGGCGATGGCGGCCCACGGCGTGCGGCCCAGCCAGCCGGGCAGGGTGCCATCGCGGATCTCGCGCCCCAGGCTGCCGGCCACCGCAAGTGCCAGCACCAGCGACAGTACCGCCGGGAAGATCAGTGGCAGCAGGAACAGCTCGTAGCTGCGTGCCGGGTTGTAGAGGATGTCTGACTGCACCGCGATGGGCGCCGCACGCAGCTTGCCCGGGCCGACCTGCAGGCCGATGCGCTCGCGCAGCAGGCGTGCGTTCCAGGCCGAGACCGCGTCGCCGATATCACGCGCGGCGGACTGCCCGGTGGTCATGTAGGTGGCGTTGTAATAGGCGAACACCGTTCCCTGGCGTCCGCGCAGGGCCTGCCGGGTAACGTCGCGCGGCACCAGCACGATCGCGAACACGTCCAGTCGGCGCAGCTGCGAACGTGCGTCCTCGATGTCGGCTGGCTGGCTGGCGATGCGCACGCCCGGGCTGGCATCGAGCATGCGCAGCAGCAGGCGGCTGTCACTGCTGTGGTCGAGGTCGACCACGGCGATCGGGATGTCGCGCATCACCGAGGAGGTGAACATCCATGCCATCACCACCAGCATCAGCAGCGGCAGCACGGTGACCAGCATCAGGTCGGCACGGTTGCCGCGCAACGACCGCAGCTCGCGCCGCCAGGAAGCGGCGAAGCCGCCGCCATCAGGGCTCAGTGCTGGGGCCATGCGAACAGCACGCTCATGCCGGGGCGGAAGCCCTCGATGCGGCGTACCGGGCGCACCCGCACCTCGAAGCTGCGGACGTCGTAGCCGGACGACTGGCGGGTGGTGCGCCAGGTCGCATAGTCACCGGCCGGATTGATGAAATAGACCTCGAACTCGCCGTCCTGGCCGAGCGCCGGCACGCTGCCACGCAGCTTGCTGCCGACCTTCAGGCCCTGCATCTGCGATTCGCGCAGGTTCATCGCCACCCACATGCGGTCGATGTCGACCAGGGTGAACACCGGATAGCCGGCCGGCACCAGTTCACCCGGGTCGGCCATGCGCTTGTTGATCTCGCCGGCGACCGGCGCCCGCCCTTCCACTTCGGCGCGCGCGGCGTTGACTTCGGCCACCGCGCCCTGCGCCTGCTGCACCTGGCCCTGCGCGGCGCGCTTGTCCTGCTCGCGCGCGCCAGACAGCGCCATGTCGTACTGCGCGCGCGCGGCACGCGCCAGTTCACGCGAGCTGGTGGCCTGGGCATGCGCTTCATCGCGCTTCTGCCGGGTCATCACCCCTTCGTTGAACAGGTTCTGCACGCGCTGGTAGGTAGCGACGGCCAGCGTCGCGCCGGCTTCGGCGCGCTTCCAGTTGGCTTCGGCGGCGCGGATGTCCTCGCTGCGCGCGCCTTCATCGGCCTTGTCGGCCACCGCCTGCGCCGCGGCCAGTGCGCCGTGCGCCTGCTGTTCCTTGGCGGCCACCTCGGGGCTGTCGAGCAGGAACAGCACCTGCCCGGGCTGCACGCGGTCGCCCTCGCGCACCTTCAGTTCGGCCACGCGCGCGGTGATCTTGGCGGCCACGTTGATGGTGTCCGCATCGGCCATGCCCTGGATCTGGTCGGCCGGGCTGCGCCAGGCCAGCCACAGGCCCAGCACCACCACCACCAGCAGCACCCCTATCAGGATCGGTCCCAGCCGGCGCTTGCCCGGGGGCGTCTTCGCATCGTCGTGCAGCACATCACTCATGGTCGATCACCTCGTCCGCACGCCGCCGGAACTCTTCGAAACGGTCCATCTGTCCACTGACCTCCAGCAGCTGTGCCAGTGCAACATCGTATTGGTAGGCGGCCTGTGCGCGCTCGACGCGGGCACCGCCGAGGCCGAGCCGCGCGTCGATCACATCCAGCGAGGTGGCCTGGCCTTCGCGGAACGCCAGCTCCTGCAGGCGCAGGTTTTCCTGTGCCTGGGCAATGCTGCTGTCGAGCAGCACGAACTGCTGGCGGGCGGTCTCCAGTTCGTTCCAGGCCTTGCGCACGCCCAGCGCAACCTGGTTCTCGGCTTCGCGCAGGCCCGCTTCGGCCTGCTCCTGCTGCGCACGCGCGGCGCTGATCTGCGCCGGCCGCGAGTTCGGCGACAGGAAGGTGTACTTCAGTCCGATGCCGAAGGCCCAGTCCGGATCGGTCAGCATTTCATCGCGACGACGGAAGTCGTACTGGCCGAAGGCGAAGATCTGCGGTTTCAGCTTGGCCTGCTGCACGCGCACGCCCTGTTCGGCCTGCGCCACCATTGCCCGCAGGCGCGCGATCTGCGGCTGGCGGGCCTGCGCGGTGCGTTCGAAGCGGGCGACCGGCTCCAGCGGCGCGCGCTGCACGAACAGCGGTGATACCGGCTGCACCTCACCGCCGCTGCGCAGCAGGGTGGACAGCGCGGCCTTCAAGGTGGCCAGGTCGTTCACCGTCTTCTGGTACTCGCGCTCGGCCTTGTCGCGGGCCACGGTGGCCTGCAGGCGCTGGGCGCGGGTGGCGAAGCCCTCGCGCTCCAGTTTCTCGGCGTCGGACAAGTGGCGGTTGAGGCCATCGCGCACATCGCGGCGCACCTCCACGGCCTGTTCGGCCAGGCGCTGGCCGAAATAGGCCTGTGCCAGCTGCACGGTCAGCGACTGGCGTTGCGCCTCGCGCTCGGCGCTGGCCTGTTCATGGGCGGCGCTGGCGGCGCGCTGTGCAGCAGGGATCACCCCGCCGGTGTACAGCGGCAGCACCGCAGTCACCACCGGGCGGGTGCGCCAGTCGCGTTCGGTGAACGACAGCGGCGAGTCGATGCCGAAGGCTTCGGCCACCGGCGCCAGTGAACCCAGCGGCAGGGTCAGGGTCTTCTGGAACTGCAGGCGGCGCACTTCGCCGGTGATCTCCGGCAGGCGCAGCAGGCGGGTGGCGTCCTGCAGGTCCTGCTTGTTGCGCACGGCGGCGTCGGCGGCGGCCAGCGCATCGGAGACCTGTTCCAGGCGCTGCCGTGCCTGTTCCCAGTCCAAAGCCGGTGCGTCGGTGATGGACTGCGCCGACGCAGTGATGGGCAGGCAGGTTGCCAGCGTCAGCGCCAGCGCGGCCTTTGCGCGGAGCATCCTTGTACGTCGGCCGATCACGCCCATGCCGTCCCAATGGTGAAGAAGTGCGCAAACGGTAGTGCGCGCGGTGTGAAGCCCGGGTCTGCGGTCATCGTGTGGTCCTCAGCGAAGGGTGCTGCTGGCCGCGCTGCGCAGCGCCTGGGTGATGTGCTGCAACGTGCTTGAGCGCACGGCGGCATGCTGCCAGTACAGCGGCACATCCAGCCAGCGGCGGGGTTCCAGTACCACCACGCGGCCGTCGCGCACGACGGGTGCGATCAGGGTTTCCGGGGCCATGCCCCAGCCGAGTCCGCACGCTGCGGCTTCGACGAAACCGGTGGAGGAAGGCAGGTAGTGTAGCGGCGGCTGCAGGCGCGCGCGGGTCAGCCGCCGCACGAAGCGCCATTGCAGTTCATCCTTGCGGTTGAACACCAGCATCGGTGCGCGTGCCAATGCGGCGGCCTGCATGCCATCGCTGAAGTACTGGCGGGCGAAGCCGGGCGAGGCGATGGCGTGGTAGCGCATGGCGCCAAGCGGATGCACGTTGCAGCCTTTCACCGGCTGGCTTTCGGCAGTGACCGCGCCGAGCACGCTGCCATCGCGCAGCAGCTGCAGGGTGTGGTCCTGGTCGTCCATGCGCAGGTCGAACAGGTAACCGTGGCGCTGGTGCAGTTCGGCGATGGCCGGCACGAACCAGGTATCGAGCGAGTCGTCGTTGACCGCCAAGGGGATCGGCGTGCGCGCGGCATCGCCGCCGCGCTCGGGCAGTAGTTCGGCCAGCGCCTCGGCTTCCAGTGCCTGCATTGGGCGAACCCGGCGCAGCAGGGCCTCCCCGGCAGCGGTGGGGCGGCACGGCGCCTGGCGGACCACCAGTACCTGGCCGAGCCGGTCCTCCAGTGCCTTGATCCGCTGCGACAATGCCGAGGGGCTGATCGACAGGCGGCGTGCCGCGGCCTCGAAGCTGCCTTCCTCCAGCACCGCGGCAAACGCGGCCAGTTGCGGATGTACCAGGTCCATGCAGGCGCCCCTTCAGTTTTTCTGCACAGGATAAAGAAAAATCAGATTGTCTTAACGCGGCAATGGTCGCACCCTGCGCGTCCCTTCGCTGCCTGGGCCTTCCTGATGTGGATCGCCGCTACCACTGCCGGCCTGTTCGCAGGTGCCGGCCTGATCATCGCCATCGGTGCACAGAATGCATTCGTACTACGCCAGGGTCTGCAACGTCGCCATGTCGGAACGGTGGTGCTGGCCTGTGCCGGCGCTGATATCGCGCTGATCCTGGCCGGCGTTGGCGGCATGGGGGCGTTGGTGCAGCAGTGGCCGTTGCTGCTGCAGGTGCTGCGCTTCGGCGGTGCGGCGTTCCTGCTCTGGTATGGACTGCAGGCCGGATTGCGCGCCTGGCACGGTGGCAGTGCCTTGGCCGCCGCCGAGACGCAGGGTGGCAGCGGGCGCCAGGTACTGTTGACCTGCCTGGCGTTCACGCTGCTCAATCCGCACGTCTATCTGGATACGGTGGTGCTGCTCGGCAGCTTGTCCACGCGTTACCCCGGCGATCTGCGCTGGGCCTTCGCCGCCGGAGCCTGCGTGGCCAGCGTGGCCTGGTTCTGCACGTTGGGCTATGGCGCGCGCCTGTTGCAGCCGGTGTTCCGCAGGCCGGCTGCGTGGCGCGTGCTGGACGCAGGGGTGGCGGTCTTCATGTTCTGTCTCGCCACGCTGCTGCTGTTGCGCCCGCTCTAGGCCGCATCCACCGCACACAATGGCGCTTCGCCGGGGCGCAGGGTGAGCACGCGCACGCCACTGGCGGTGACCGCCACGGTGTGTTCGAACTGCGCCGACAGCTTGCCGTCGCGCGTATACACCGGCCATTCGTCCGGTTGCTGGCGGATGGCCGGCTTGCCCTGGTTGAGCATCGGTTCGATGGTGAACACCATGCCTTCTTCCAGTGTCATGCCGGTGTTCGGATGACCGTAGTGCAGGATCTGCGGTTCCTCGTGCATCTCCTGGCCGATGCCGTGGCCGCAGTATTCCTTCACCACGCTGTAGCCATGGCTGCGCGCGTGGCGGGCGATGGCGTGGCCGATGTCGCCCAGGCGCGCGCCGGGGCGCACCGTGGCGATGCCTTTCCACATCGCCTGGTAGGTGGTCTGCACCAGCCGGCGCGCGGCATAGTCGACCTCACCGACCAGGTAGGTGGTGCTGGAGTCGGCGATGTAGCCGTTCTTCTCCAGGGTGATGTCGAGGTTGACGATCTGGCCGTTGCGCAGCACGTCGGTGGTGCTGGGCACGCCGTGGCAGATCACGTTGTCGATCGAGGTGTTGAGCACATACGGGAAACCGTACTGGCCCTTGCTGGCCGGCCTTGCCTGCAGTTCATCGACGATCATGCGCTCGACGAAATCGTTGATTTCCATGGTGCTGCGGCCCTGCAGCGGCAGCCGGTCGAGCGCGGCGAACACCTGCGCCAGCAGGCGACCCGATTCGGCCATCAGCGCGATTTCGTGCGGCTGCTTGATCATCGCCATGTCAGGCCCGCCCGGGCGCCAGCGCCTGTGGCTGTACGCCGGCCGCGCGCAGTTCGCTGGCGACGATGTCCTGGAAGCTCAGCGTGGGATTCATCTCGCACAGCATGCCGACCCGGATCCAGAAGTTGGCCTGGGCGTTGATCGAGCGGCTGGAGACGGTACAGGCACGGCGCAGCTGGTCGTGCAGGGTGTCATCGATGTTGACGATGCCCATCGGCGGTCCTGGGTAGTGGATATACGAAGCATATATGTTTCGTATATTCGCCTCAAGCCGCTGGGGTTCAGTCTGCGTGGGTGGCGAAGCGCAGGCGGTTGCCGTCGGGGTCACGCAGCAGCATCTCGCGGCTGCCCCATTCGGTGTCATGCGGCGGCTGCTCGATCGGCACGTTCGCGGCGCTGAAGGCACGGTGCAGCGCATCGACATCCTCGACGATGAAGTACACCGCGCCGCCGACCTCGCAATCACCGGTGTGTTCGGTGAGGAAGAGGGTCTGGCCGTCGCGGGTGAGCTGGGCGAACAGCGGGAAGCCGGGTTCGAAGCGGTGTTCCCAGTCGACCACGAAGCCCAGGCCCTGCACGTAGAACGGCAGGGAGGTGTCGGCATGGCGCATGCGCAGCTGCGGGATGACGGTCTGGGGCATGGCGGCGTCTCCGGGGGTAGGCGTCCAGTGTAGTGGGGGGGGGGGGGGGGG
>NZ_JASJSU010000179.1:0-1460 GCF_030237045.1 Stenotrophomonas maltophilia group sp. Smal17 | reverse complement strand
CCGCGGAGGGGGCCGCGCCCGATGGCCGACCTTCACCCGAACCATGGCATGCTCGGCGCCACGTCCACCCGGAACCTCCGCCATGCGCCTGTTCACCCGTATCCTGCCCCTGATGCTGCTGGCCTCCCTGCTCTCCGGCTGCGGCTACAACGCCATCCAGCAGAAGGATGAAGCGGTCAAGGCCAGCTGGTCGGAGGTCATCAACCAGTACAAGCGCCGCGCCGACCTGGTGCCCAACCTGGTGCAGACCGTGAAGGGCTTCGCCAGCCAGGAAGAGCGCGTGCTGACCGAAGTCACCAACGCCCGTTCGCGGGTCGGTCAGATCAACGTCAACGCCGACGACGAAGCCTCGCTCAAGCAGTTCCAGCAGGCCCAGGGCGAACTGGGCAGCGCGCTGTCGCGGCTGCTGGTGGTCACCGAAAACTATCCGCAGCTGAAGTCCGACCAGAACTTCCGCGACCTGCAGGCGCAGCTGGAAGGCACCGAGAACCGGGTCACCGTCGCCCGTGGCCGTTACATCCAGCAGGTGCAGGACTACAACACCTACATCCGCTCGTTCCCGCAGGTGATCACCGCCAAGATCTTCGGCTACAAGACCAAGCCGAACTTCACCGTGGACAACGAAGCGCAGATCTCCAGCGCGCCGGCGGTCGATTTCGGCAACGCGCCGCAGCAGCAGCCGGCACCGCAGCCGGGCCACTGACCGATGCGCCTGGCCACTGCGCTGCTGGCCCTGCTGCTGTGGCTGCCACTGGCGTCGCAGGCGCAGCAGTTGGCGCCGATTCCGGCGCTGGATTCGCCGGTGGTCGATACCACCGGCACGCTGGATACCGCGCAGCAGCAGGCGCTGGTGCAGCAGGCGACTGACCTGCAGCAGCGCAAGGGCAGCCAGCTGCAGGTGCTGGTCGTGCCCACCACCCAGCCGGAAGACATCGCGCAGTACACCACGCGCGTCTTCGACCAGTGGCAGATCGGCCGCAAGGGCGTGGATGACGGCGTGCTGCTGGTGGTCGCCAAGGATGACCGACGGGTACGCATCGAGCCCGGCTACGGCCTGGAGGGCGCGATTCCCGATGCCATCGCCAACCGGGTCATCCAGGAATACCTGGTGCCGCGCTTCCGCAGCGGTGACTATGCCGGTGGCATCACTGACGCCACCGGTGTGCTGGTCAAGCTGATCGATGGCGAGGACCTGCCGGCACCCGTCAGTGGCCAGCGTGGCGGCGAGCCCGACGGCGGTGGCAACACCTGGTTCCTTGCCCTGTTCATCGGTGTGTTCGCCGGCAGCATCCTGCGCGGGGTGTTCTCGCGCGTGCCGCGCCCGCTGCGTGGGCTGCTCGGTGGCGGGGGAGCGGCATTGGCGGCGTTCCTGTTCACCTCCACGCTGTTGGCCAGCGGCCTGGCCGGCATCGTTGGCCTGATTGTCGCCATGCTCTCCGGGCACCCGGGCCGCTTTGCCG
>NZ_JASJSU010000178.1:0-1462 GCF_030237045.1 Stenotrophomonas maltophilia group sp. Smal17 | reverse complement strand
CCCCCCCCACTACCCGATGCTCATGCAGGGCCGGATAGACTTCGGGCATGACGCCTGCCAACGATCCGCGCCGCGCACAGCTGCGGCGCCTGAAAGCCCTCGCACTGGGCCTGCTGCTGTTGATGCTGGCCGGATTCGCCGTCAGCCACTGGCAGGGCGAACGTGGCATCTGGGCCTGGGTCTCGGCGTTCTGCGAGGCCGCCGCCGTGGGTGCGCTGGCCGACTGGTTCGCCGTCGTCGCGCTGTTCCGGCGGCCGATGGGACTGCCCATTCCGCACACCGCGATCATCCCGCGCAGCAAGGAACGCATCGGTGACAGCCTGGCGCTGTTCGTGCGCGACCAGTTCCTGGAACCGGGCGTGCTGTTGGCCAAGCTGCAGGTGTTCGATCCGGCCAGCCGCCTGGGGAGCTGGCTGGCCGATCCGGCGCGTTCGCGGATGCTGGCCGACATGGCGCGCGGCTGGGCGTTGCAGGCACTGGATTTCTTCGACGAGACCGCCGTGCGCCGGCAACTGCACGGTTTCGTGGTGCAACAGCTGCGGCAGTGGAATGCCGCCGCCACCGCCGGCGAGCTGCTGGCGCTGCTGACCGCCGATGGCCGCCACCAGCGCGTGCTGGACGAGGGCCTGCAGCGGCTGGGGCGCTGGTTGGAGCAGGCGGAAGTGAAGGAGCGCGCCTCGCAGCTGATCGTGCGCTACATCCAGCGCGAATGGCCGACGCTGTCGAGCACCGTGAACTGGGTCAAGCCGATCGACGAGATCGGCGACAGCCTGGCCGAGCGCCTGGCGCGCGCGGTGCTGGAAGAACTGCAACAGGTGCTGGCCGAGCCGGAGCATCCGCTGCGCCAGGACTATGAGCGCTGGCTGCAGGCCTACGTGCAGCGCCTGCGCGAAGACCCGGCGCTGGCAGAACGCGTCGAACAGCTCAAGCAGGAAATGATCGACCACCCTGCCCTGCAGGAGTACGTGCAGGGGCTGTGGGCGCGCATCCATGCCAGCCTGCGTGCCGACCTGCAGCGCGACGACTCCGCACTGGTCGGCCACCTGCAGCGCAGCCTGGCCTCGCTGGGCAGCAGCCTGCAGGCCGACCCTGCCCTGCGCGAGGCACTGAACCAGCACCTGCTTGAAGGCGCGCAGCGGCTGACCGGGCGCCTGCGCGAGGGCGTGACCACGCATATCGCACAGACCGTGAAGAGCTGGGATGAGCGGCATCTGGTCGAGCAGCTGGAACTGAGCGTAGGCCGCGACCTGCAGTTCATCCGCTTCAACGGCACCCTGGTCGGCGGGCTGATCGGCCTGCTGCTGCATGCGGCGACGGTGATCTTCCGGTTCTGAACGCGCGCCTCGATCCACCGGCAGCAGTCGTCACGCTTGATTAACGAAATGCGAATGCCTATCATTTGCTAATCGGTTGTACGCTTAGCCAAGCGGGGCACGGACGCACGTACCCACCCGCCCCTTCG
>NZ_JASJSU010000177.1:0-1575 GCF_030237045.1 Stenotrophomonas maltophilia group sp. Smal17 | reverse complement strand
CCGGCGCTCCATGGAATCGTGGGCCAGGCGCGATCGCCGGCCGGCGGCCGGCACCACCACGCCGGCACGTCGTAGAATATGGCCCCCGCCGCTCGTCCCCGCCCTGCCGACATGTCCGATTCCGCCCTGCTCGCCCTGTCCCCGCTTGATGGCCGTTACGCCGGCAAGGTCGACGCCCTGCGCCCGATCTTCTCCGAATATGGCCTGATCAAGGCCCGCATCGTGGTCGAGGTGGAATGGCTGCTGGCCCTTGCCGCCGAGCCGGGCATCGTCGAACTGGCCCCGTTCTCCGACGCCGCCGTCGCCCGCCTGCGCGCGCTGGCCGCCAGCTTCAGCCCGGCCCAGGCCGCGCGCGTGAAGGAGATCGAGCGCACCACCAACCACGACGTCAAGGCGGTGGAGTACTTCATCAAGGAACAGCTGAAGGACGACACCGAGCTGGCTCCGGCGCTGGAATTCGTGCATTTCGCCTGCACCAGCGAAGACATCAACAACCTCAGCTACGGCCTGATGCTGGAACAGGCCCGCCGCGAAGTGCTGCTGCCGACCCTGGACGGCATCGCCGCCACCCTGCGCACCCTGGCCCACGCCCAGGCCGGCCAGCCGATGCTGTCGCGCACCCATGGCCAGACCGCCTCACCGACTACGCTGGGCAAGGAGCTGGCCAACGTGGTTGCGCGCCTGGAACGCCAGCGCAAGCAGATCGCCGCAGTCGAACTGACCGGCAAGATCAACGGCGCGGTCGGCAACTACAACGCGCACGTGGCCAGCTACCCGGACGTGGACTGGCCGGCCTTCGCCGAGCGCTTCGTGACCGGCCTGGGCCTGGTGTTCAACCCGTACACCACGCAGATCGAGCCGCACGACAACGTCGCCGAGATCGGCGATGCCGCGCGCCGCGCCAACATCATCCTGATCGACCTGGCCCGCGACATCTGGGGCTACATCTCGCTGGGCTACTTCAAGCAGCGCCTGAAGGAAGGCGAAGTCGGCTCGTCGACGATGCCGCACAAGGTCAACCCGATCGATTTCGAGAACGCCGAAGGCAACTTCGGCATCGCCAACGCGCTGTTCGAGCACTTCAGCGCGAAGCTGCCGATCAGCCGCTGGCAGCGTGACCTGACCGACTCCACCGTGCTGCGTGCGCTGGGCACCGCGTTCGGCCACAGCCAGGTGGCGCTGGATTCGCTGGCCAAGGGCCTGGGCAAGCTGGAAGTGAACCCGCAGCGCCTGGACGCCGATCTGGACGCGGCCTGGGAAGTGCTGGCCGAGGCCGTGCAGACGGTGATGCGTCGCCACGGCCTGCCGAACCCGTACGAGCAGCTGAAGGCGCTGACCCGTGGCCAGGGCATCACCGCCGAGTCGATGCGGGCGTTCGTGCAGGGGCTGGAGCTGCCGGCGGATGCGAAGCAGCGCCTACTGGAGATGACTCCGGGCAGCTACACCGGCCTAGCTGAGTCGCTGGCGAAGAAGATCTAAGGGGTTTCCTTTGCGGCGGCGGCCGCGGGCGCTGCCTGCGGCAGGCAACGGCAACGGCAACGGCAACGTCAAAAGCGGCTCTGGATTGATGCCAGC
>NZ_JASJSU010000176.1:0-1666 GCF_030237045.1 Stenotrophomonas maltophilia group sp. Smal17 | reverse complement strand
CACGACCGATCCCGCATCACTAGTGGTAGTGCCGGCCGCTGGCCGGCATCCGCAGGAACGCGGAGGCCTCAATCCTCGTCGGCGCTCTCGGCGACGCTGCCTTCAGCGTCATCGTCGGCATCGAAGCGCTGCTCATGCACCGGGCCGGAGGCCGGGCCGGCCGCCTTCAGCGGGTGCGCGGCGATGCGTGCTTCGTAGTCCTGCACCAGCGCTTCGCGCTGCGCCTCGCTCAGTTCCTGCCAGTGGCAGTCCAGCAATGCGCCTTCCAGCGAGTACAGCAGGTTCAGGCTGGGCTTGAAGCCCGCCCGCTTGACCTTGACGAAGGCGCCGACCGCACCGATCGCGACCAGCTCCTCGCGGCTGCGCAGGCCGACCTGGCGCAGCCACGCCGCACTCTTGGGGCCGATGTTGCGCAGCTTCGGTGCGCTCATCCCAGGGCCTCGACGAACACGCGGGCGATGGCTTCCAGCCCGGCCTGGTCCTCGGCATCGAAGCGGCCAACCTTCGGGCTGTCGATGTCGAACACGCCGATCAGCTCATCACCGCGCAGCAGCGGCACCACCAGTTCCGAACGCGAGGCCGAGTCGCAGGCGATGTGGCCGGGGAAGGCATCGACGTCGTCCACGCGTTGGGTCACGCGCTGGCTGGCGGCCGCGCCGCACACGCCCTTGTCCAGCGGGATGCGCACGCAGGCGGGCAGGCCCTGGAACGGGCCGACCACCAGTTCCTTGCCGTCGTACAGGTAGAAGCCGACCCAGTTCAGGTCGGGCAGGGCGTGGTAGACCAGTGCGGAGAGGTTGGCCGCGTTGGCGATGCGGTCGGACTCGGCGTAGACCAGGCCACGGGCCTGTTCCAGCAGCTGGGCGTATTGTTCCGGCTTGCTGCCGGTGAGCGAGGCATTGGCGAACATGCCCGCAGTCTAGCAAGCGTGCGCGGCCGGCGATAATGCACGCTCTGTTGCCCTGCTGGAGCCCATCGATGCCATTGCCCGCCACGCTGCCACCTGCCCTGTTCGTGACCGGCACCGATACCGAGATCGGCAAGACCGCGGTCAGCACCGCGCTGCTGCACGCACTGCGCCGTCGTGGCCTGCGCGCGGTCGGCATGAAGCCGGTGGCCAGCGGCAGCGAGGATCTGGGGCAGGGCCTGCGCAACGACGACGCGCTGGCCCTGCAGGCGGCCAGCTGGCCGGTACCGGACTATGCCGACCTGAACCCGTATGCGCTGCGGCAGCCGCTGGCACCGGAGCTGGCAGCTGCCGAAGATGGCGTGCAGGTGGAACTGGCGCCGATCGTGGCCGCGTTCGCGCGCCTGCGTGCGCAGGCCGATATCGTGGTGGTGGAGGGCGTTGGCGGCTGGTTGGCGCCGGTCTCGGCCACGCTGGACCAGCTGGACCTGGTGCGCGCGTTGCAGCTGCCGGTGCTGCTGGTGGTGGGCATGCGGCTGGGCTGCGTCAACCACGCGCGGCTGACCGCGCAGTCGCTGCAGGCCAGCGGTGTGGCGTGCCTGGGCTGGGTCGGCAATCACATCGACCCGGCGATGCAGCGCCAGGACGAGAACATCGCCACGCTGCGGCAGCGCCTGCCGATGCCGTGCTGGGGGCGGCTGCCGCACCTGCCGGGGGCAAATGGCGAAGCGCTGGCCGCGCACCTGTAGTGGCGGGCCC
>NZ_JASJSU010000175.1:0-1735 GCF_030237045.1 Stenotrophomonas maltophilia group sp. Smal17 | reverse complement strand
ACGCAACCTGCAGGTGCCGGCCAGCGGCCGGCACTACCACTACAGTTTCAACATCATCCGCAGCAGGTACATCAGCAGCGGCAGCGCGCTCACGACCGCACCGGCAATGCCGATCCACGGCCAACGCTCGCCGCGCACGCGCGATGCCACGGCAAAGCCGGCACCCACCAGCGCCGCACCCAGCACCGCCACGCCCATCCCCGCGGCCAGGCCATTGCCACCGGCCGCCACCGCCGCCTGTGCAGCCATTGTGCCCGCACCCCAGCCGACCACCATGCCCAGCCAACTGGCCACGCCGCACCACGGTGCCTTGCCCTGCGCCATCCGAAAACCCCTCTTCTCTTGCCGAATTCCTGTACGGGCCATGCCCGCATGCTGCCTACACTAGCCGCACCTGCCCTGTAGGGACATCCCATGCGCACGCTCCGTCTGCTGCTGCCCGGTGCCCTCCTGCTGCTCGCCGCCTGTGACGGTGACGCCGGGCTTCCCTTCTCCGCCGATCCCCTCCAGGGCTGTTTCGCCACCAGCGCGCGCAAGCCCGCCGACTTCCGCATCGAGAAGGAAGGGGGCCAGTACTTCGTCTCCTTCAACCGCGACGGCCAGTGGCAGCGCGAGCCGAACGCCCTGCACAAGGCCAGCAACAGCGAGATCAGCCGCTACTTCCGCGACGATGCCGCGCAGATCGACAGCGCGCTGATCCGCATGGCCGGTGGCTTCGGCATCTTCCATTTCAACAAGGGCGCCACGCTGAAGGGCAAGGCCAGCGACAGCGACTACATGGCGCTGATGCTGATCGGCGCCGGGCCGGTGTATGCGGTGAAGTGCGATTGAGCGATGGATCAACATTCAAACGAATGAGGAAAGTTTGAAATCTGGACAAGCACAGCGCGGGTCACAATCTGAAAACTGAATATTGTTGAGCCTAGTGTCTCCGCAACGCTAGAACGGAGACTCACAAATGAGTAATCGGACGCTGCTCCTGTGTCTCGCAATCGCCGCCACATCGCCTGCATTCGCAGGAACACCATTGAGTATCGACAGAACGGAGCTCAGCCCCAAGGGAGAGATCATCATTGTTCGCCGTACAACTTGGCCAGACTTCGACGGAGGGCAGATTGAAGTTGATCAGCATCTGAAGCCAGATGGATTTGGACGTCTGATCTATCGATACAGCGATCAGTCGGAGGCGACTAAGCTCTATCATCAGGCCTTCTGCGCTTCCATGGATATGGAACCATCTCAAGGGGAGGGGACGATTGAAGGACCAGCAGCAGGCTGGGTATGCACACGTGAAAACACCCCGGGGAATCCAACCTCAAAATTGAATTCGAAGAGTATTGACTGGGTTACGGCAACTGCGCCGAACGGACGCGTGCCTGTGGGAATCTCCTACTACTCAACAGGCCAAATGAACGCAGAAAGCTCTGTCGCCGGAGCCCGAACAGCCACGATTGGCATTGACAACGGAAGGTGCTACCTCAGCGATACACGTCATTACTCATCCCCCTTCTATCTCAGCGAGGGAATTGGCGTCGTCTGCACCGTAAATGAGTCACGATTCGTGAGCACCTCGCTGGACGTGTGCATACCAAAGCAATGCGCATCCAATCGCGGAACTCAGTCCGCCCAGTAGACAACTGATCTTAGGCGGCCTTCAGCCTTCCACTGAAGGCCGTGTCACGGCGTCCCGTCATAATGACTAGCTGCGCTTGCCCATGGGCCGTTTTTTTCAACG
>NZ_JASJSU010000174.1:0-1801 GCF_030237045.1 Stenotrophomonas maltophilia group sp. Smal17 | reverse complement strand
CCCGACTCTACAGAAGGCGGTCGAGCAAGCTCGACCTCTACCAGAGCGGAATGCCCGGCTCACACCGTCGCCGTCGGCCGCACCACGATTTCATTCACGTCCACGTCCGCAGGCTGCTCGATTGCAAATCTTACGGCGCGGCCGATCGCATCCGGTTGCAGGGCGATCGCGCGGTAGCCGACCATCATCTCGGCGGCGGCCGGATCGGTGATGCTGTCGGCCAGCTCGCTTTCCACTACGCCAGGATGGATGCAGGTCACCCGTAGCTCGCGGTGCTCCTGCCGCAGGCCGTCGGAAATCGCGCGCACCGCATACTTGGTCGCGCAGTAGACCGCTGCGGTCGGCACCACCGACAGTGCGCCGACCGAGGCGATGTTGATGATCTGGCCGCTGCGCTGGGCGATCATGCCGGGCAGCACGGCAGCGATGCCGTACAGCACGCCACGGATGTTCACGTCGATCATCCGGTCCCATTCCTCCACCTTCAGCGAGCCCATCAGCGACAGTGGCATCACGCCGGCATTGTTGACGATGACGTCGATTGCGCGGAAGCGTTGCCGGGCGGCTTCGGCGAAGGCCTCCACCTGCGCGCGCCGGGTCACGTCCAGGGCATGCACCAGCACCTCGGCCCCCTGCTGGCGCAGCTCGTCGGCCAGCACCTGCAGACGATCCACGCGGCGTGCACCCAGTACCAGGCGTGCCCCGGGTTGCGCGAGGGAACGGGCGATGCCGGCGCCGATGCCGCTGGAGGCGCCGGTGATCAGGATGGTTCGGGAAGGGGTCATGGCGGTGTCTCTGAAGGGTAGGGAGTGCCGGGGTGTGCCCGGCATTGCCACGGTAGACGGCGAACCTTGTCGCGATAAGATGGCGACTGCTGATCACCTTGTTCAGAGTTGCTAACCAATGGCCATCGATCTCAACGCTCTGGGGGTGTTCCAGCGGGTGGCTGACTGTCGCAGCTTCACCGCCGCCGCCGAGCAACTCGGCGTGACCCGTTCGGCGGTCAGCCAGACCATCGCCAAGCTGGAGCAGTCGCTGGGTGTAGCCCTGGTGCTGCGCACGACCCGCAGCGTCAGCCTCACCGATGCCGGGCAGGCACTGCTGGTATCGGTCAGCCCTGCGCTGGCGGAACTGGGCGATGCGCTGGAGGCCAGCGTGCGCCGGCAGTCCGCCGTGTCCGGACAACTGCGGCTTGCCGTGTCCTCCATTGCCGAGGCGTTCCTGGCCGGCCCGATGCTGGCTGGTTTCGCCGCGCGCTATCCGGCGTTGCAGCTGGACATCACCGTGACCGATGAAGCGTTCGATATCGTCGGCGCGGGATTCGATGCAGGCGTGCGTCTGGGCGAGGTCATTGCCCAGGACATGGTCGCGGTGCCGGTATCGGCGCGGCAGCGCCAATTGGTGGTGTGCTCGCCGGGCTATCGTGATGCCCATGCGCTTCCGGCGCACCCACGGGAACTGGCCAGCCATCGCTGTATCGGTTGGCGCAGTGCGCCGGGCAGGGCGCCCTATCGCTGGGAGTTCGAAGAGCGGGGCCGCGAGTTCAGTGTCGATGTGCAGCCGGAAATCACCAGCAACGACATGGGGGTGATGGTCAGGCTGGCCTTGGCCGGCGCAGGCCTGGCCATCGGCATGGAAGACACCTGGCGGCCGTGGCTGCAACGCGGCGAGCTGGTGTCCGTGCTGGACGCGTATTGCCCGCGGTTTGCCGGCTTTTTCCTGTATTACCCCAGTCGTCGGCAGGCCGAGCCGAAACTACGCGCGCTGGTCGGGCACGTGCTGTCCGAACTGTAGAGTCGAG
>NZ_JASJSU010000173.1:0-1843 GCF_030237045.1 Stenotrophomonas maltophilia group sp. Smal17 | reverse complement strand
AACGGTGCATGAGGCTGCCGGCCAGCGGCCGGCACTACCGGAATGCGGTGCCGGGCAGTGCCCGGCCCATCCTTCAGTTGTCCAGCTCCAGCACCATCCGCACCAGGCCTTCGGCGCCGGTGGGGTGAGGCACCGGCTTGAAGCCCAGCGAGGCGGCCAGCTGCTTCATCGGCTCGTTCTCGGCGGCCACGTCGCCGTACAGGCGGTCCAGGTACTTGCCGCGGCCCCACTTCACCAGCTTGCGCATCAGCTGCCGGCCCAGGCCCTGGCCGATCAGGAAGCGGCTGATCAGGATCGCGTACTCGGCTTCACGGGTACCGGGGATGATCGAGGCCCGGGCGACCGCGCCGACCACCGCTTCGCCAGCGGGCAGGGATTCGGCTGCGACCAGGGTGATCTCGGTCTTGGGATTGGGGTGGGTCAGGCGCTGGGTGGTTTCCGGCGACAGCTCGGTCACCGCCTGCAGGAAACGATCACGGATTTCTTCCGGCCCGAACAGGCTGAACGCTGCTTGCAGCGGCGCGCCATCTTCCGGGCGGATGGGGCGGATCAGCAGCTCGTGGCCGCTGGGAGCCTTGAAGATCTCATGCCAGGGCGGCATGCGGTTGCGAGTGGCCATACCGGGTGATTCCTTGGTGGTCCATCGATTGTGGCATCACCGGGGCTGCATTCCGTGAACGAAAGGCTCACGGCGGTACAGCCTCGTGAAGGCCGTTATTCGGGGGCTTTGAGCCAATCCAGGCGGGTGCTGGCACCGGGTTCGCCCAGGTGCTGGCGCAGCGCCGGCAGGGCTGGGCCGACCACCCGATCGAACTGCCAGGGCGGGTTGAGCAGCAGCATGCCACTGCCGTTGAGGCGCAGCGGCGAGTCATCCGGGCGCACCAGGAACTCGATGGTCATCGCCGACTTCACCGGCAGCGCGCTGGCCTTGCGCAGGAAGTGCAGGATGGTGCGGCGCTGCTTGATCGGGAACCACACCGCGCAGGTGGCCTGCGGCCAGCGTGCCAGGGTCTCGGCCAGGGCGGCCAGGATGTTCTGGTACTCGGCGTCCTGGGCCTCGTAGGGCGGGTCGATCAGCACCAGGCCGCGGCCGATCTTGCTGCCGTTGAACTTCGGCGGCAGCAGCGAGCGCAGCAGCGCGTAGCCATCGCCCGGACGCACATCGACGCGGCTGTCGTGGGCGAACAAGGCCTTCAGCGTGGCGGTTTCGGGTTCCTGCAGCTCACACACCGCCATGCGGTCCTGCGCGCGCATCGCCTGTGCGCTCAGCAGCGGCGAGCCCGGGTAGTTGGTCAGCGCGCCGACCGGGTTGTCGGCCTGCACGGCCTTCAGGTAGCGCTCGACCACCTCCGGCAGCTTGGGCTGGGCCATCAGCCGCATGATTCCGGACTCGGCCTCCAGGGTCTTGCGGCTCTCTTCACTGGCCAGCAGGTAGCGGCCGGCACCGCCGTGGGTGTCGAGCACGAAGAACGGGCTGTCCTTGCGCTTGAAGCTGTCGATCAGGGCCAGCTGCACGATGTGCTTGAGCACATCGGCGTGGTTGCCGGCATGGAAGGCGTGGCGATAGTTCATGGGCGGCAGTGTACGGGGCGGCGGCCGCAGCGGCTATGCTGCGCGCCATGACAGCCCCTGTTGCCCATGTCCTGGTGGTCGAGGACGAAGCCGCCATCGCCGAAACCGTGCTCTATGCGCTGCGCAGCGAAGGCTATGCCGCCAGCCACTGCCTGCTCGGCAGCGAAGCCCTGCAACGTCTGCAGGCCGGCGGCATCGATCTGCTGGTGCTGGACGTGGGCCTGCCGGATCTGGGCGGCTTCGAGGTGTGCCGGCGGCTGCGCGCGCAGCC
>NZ_JASJSU010000172.1:0-1967 GCF_030237045.1 Stenotrophomonas maltophilia group sp. Smal17 | reverse complement strand
ATGTTGAAGCGCTGCTGCCAGGCCTCGCGGCCCATGGTCGCGCCGCCGGCAAAGGCCACTTCGCGGTTCCAGCTGGACGCAGTGGACGGGCCCGACGGCATCGCGGTGGCGAAGTCGCCCGGACGGATGCCACCCGGATTGGTCACGCCGACGCCGGCATCGGCCGACTGCTGCGAGGGAATGCCCAGGCGCGGCACCGCCGGTACGAAGCCGGCCGAACCGACCGCGCCTTCCGGCAGCGGGCCACCGTCCTTGCCCAGCCCGAAGTAGCTGTGCAGCATCTGGAACTTCTCATCCTCGGTCATCGCCTTCAGCAGCAGCGCAGCACGTGCGTCGGCGTTGAGGGTGGTGTCCATCCACGGCGTGTCGCCATGCGTGTCGGCGGCATAGGCCAGGGTCAGCAGCGTGGCACGCAGGCTGCTGCCTTCCACCTTGAACGGCGCACTGCTGGCAGCCTGGAAGCCATCGCTGAAGTAGCTGGCGTCTGCTTCCAGTGCGACACGCGCCGGATCGAAGCCGGCCGCCGTGGCCGATTCGCCAGCCACGGCACCGAGCAGCACCGCCGGCGCACCCAGCCGCGAGCGCGTGACCAGCGCTGGCAGCTGGGCCGCGCCTGCACCGGCATCGGTATAGACCGCGACGGTGTGGCGGCCATCGTCCAGGCGCAGGTAGTTCAGGCCCGGCTGGTCGGGGCCTGACTCAGCGGCGATCGGCAGCCGGGTCAGTACGGCCTGGCCGCGCTGGGTCTGGCCATCGTCCTTGCCCGCAGCAATGAAGCGGTACTCGTAGCCCAGCCCATCGGCCAGCACCTGCAGCGGATCGACCTGGCCGATGCCGCGCTGCACCTGGCGCACGCTCACCGCGTCCACCTTCAGGCTCTTCAGCTGCGCAGCCAGGGCCGGCATTGCTTCGGCACCGGGCGCCTGTTCCAGGGTCAACACGGTGAACGCCGCAGGGTCGGCCCAGGCCGGGGCGGCGAGCGCAGCAGACAGGGCGAGGGAGAGGGCAAGCGGCTTTGTAAACGTTTTCATCGGCAGGCGTAATTCCGTTGCCAAGGCAATCGGTCCAGGGAAAGTGCCGCCGAAGGGTGCAGCGTTCATGCCGCGCAGGGGTTGCCAGGCAACGTCCCGCAGGCCGAAGGACGGGCCGGTCTGCGCGCGGGACCCTCCTCCCGGCGTAACAACCTGCCTGTCCGGGCCGCGCTGGGCGGCCCAATCATGTGAAGATTGTGCGAGGGCGTTCACACCTGTCAACAGGACCTAAGTCACAGGGGCAACCTGGCCGCCGGTTATCAGGCCATCACCGGCAGTCATCAGCAGGCCGCACGGGGCTGCCGATAATGGGGCGTCACCGGCCCTGAACCCCGCCCATGAACATACACCGCGACTTCGATCATCTCTGGCGCGACCGCTGTGATACCTCGAGCCAACGCAGCCCACGCGTGTTGATCCGGGTGTTCGTGGCCCCGGGCCAGCTGGAGCAGAGCGTGGCTTTCTACGAGCAGTTGCAGGGCGTCGTGGCCGATGCGGGCTTCCCGTTTCCCGATGCCGGCCTGCGCCTGGCGATGGTCGGAGCCTTCCTGCTGATCGAAGGGTGCGAGGAAGCGCTGGCCCCCTTCACTTCGACCACCGGGACGCTGCTGGTCGATGACGTCCGGCCTTATCACGACCGACTGGTCGCGGCGGGGGCCGAAATCATCTTCCCGCTGCAGGTGGTGCCGACCGGCGCGGCGTTCAATGCAGTGCATCCCGATGGCACGGTGGTCGAGTACGTGCATCACCGCCCCGACCCGCACGGGCGCTGAGGGTACGCACGGCCGGGCCGCGCCCGGCACCCGCCGAGGCAACGGCCAATGCAACAGCAGAAGCAAAAGATGGGCTCCTGTGGGGTGGCGGGGTGGGTCCGGTTGCGGGGGACGGCGCAAGTACGTCCATGTAGCCTCGGTCGCCCCATCCATGGCGCTCACG
>NZ_JASJSU010000171.1:0-1985 GCF_030237045.1 Stenotrophomonas maltophilia group sp. Smal17 | reverse complement strand
GGCCCCCCCCCCCCCCCCCCCACTACCCTGGGGTGTGTTACGGAAACCGCAGTTCCACCACGCCCTCATGCGGCAGGCTCACCTTCACCGGTGTGCTCTGCAGGTCGTCCTCGCTGCGGTTGGCGCTGCCGCTGCGCGAAATGCGTGCCAGCACTTCCACTTCGCGATGCGCCGACAGCGGCGCGGTCGGCATCGGGCTGTCGCCGTCGCCGAGCCCGACCGTGGCCGGGAAGTCCGCCAACGGGAGTTTGCGCGCGGCCACCGGCATCGGCGGCCCACCCACGGCGCGGGCCAGCACGAACACCTGGGTGCTGGCCGGCCACTCCGAGCCCTGCAACGCAGGCAGCTGTACGCGCACCTGCAGCAGTGCCGGTGGCGGTGCAGCGGTTGCATCGGGCGCCTGGCCGGCGGCGTCGCGGGCGATGGCGATCTGTGCCTGCAGCGCCTGCGCGGCGCCGGGCTCCAGCCGCGGCAGCAGGCCGCTCCAGATATCGGCGGCCTCGGCATTCCGGCCGCGCTGGCGCAGCGCGATGCCCAGCAGCCAGCTGGCGCGCTCGGCGTCCGGGGCCAGCGTGCGCGCCTGCTGCAACCAGCCGATTGCGGTGTCATCGAACTGTTTTCCGGGGTCGGCCTGGGCACGTGCCTGTGCGGCTTCCACCAGCACGCCGGGGTCGTCCGGAGCCAGTGCGGCAGCACGTGCGAAGGCCTCTGCGGCGGCGACGGCATTGCCCAGCTCGGCCTGCGAACGGCCCAGCAGCGCCCAGCCATCGGCCCGCTGCGGGTCGCGCTTGAGTGCATCCTGCAACGCCTGTACACCATCGCGCAGCGTCGCGACCGACGGCGCCAGCTGTACCTGCGCGGCGCGCGGGTCACCCACCAGCAGGTACAGGCAGGCGCCGGCCACACCGAGTGCCAGCACGCCCACGGCGAAACCTCTGCGGCCGCGGTGGCGCAGGGGCCACAACACCAGCGCCGCCATCAATGCGGCAACCAGACCGGCCAGCACCGGCAGCCAATGACTCACCATCCCTCTCCTTGGTCGGCCTGGCTGGCCGGCGCGGCGGCAACCGTGCGGCCACGCCGCCGGACGATGCCGAACACCACCAGCGCACCGGCCCCCAGCACCAGCAGCGGGCCGCCCCACAGCAGCCAGGTACCCGGCTGCAGCGGTGGCTGGTACAGCACGAACTCACCATAGCGAGTCACCAGGAACTGCTTGATCTGTGCGTCGTCGTGGCCCTGCTGCATCAGCTGCAGTACCTCGCGGCGCAGGTCCTGCGCGATCTGCGCGTTGGAATCGGCCAGTGACTGGTTCTGGCACTGCACGCAGCGCAGCTGTGCGGCCAGGTCATGGAAGCGACGCTCCTCGGCGTCATCGCGGAACTGCAGGGGCTGCGGATCGTGCAGCGGCTGCTGGGCCAGCACGGCCAGCGGCAGCAGTAAAAGCAGCATCGTCAGCAGCCAGCGCATCGGCTCAGGGCGCCGTGTGCAGCGTGCTGCCGGCACTGCCCTGGGCCTTCTCGATCTTCTCCAGCGCCGGAATCAGTTTCTCGTCCACCACGCGCTGGGTCATCGCGCCGCTGTACTTCCAGCGCACGATGCCGCTGCCATCGACCAGGAAGGTTTCCGGTGCGGCGGTCACGCCCCAGTCGATCGCGGTGCGGCCTTCAACATCGCTGAGCACCACCATGAAGGGATTGCCCAGCTGTTCCAGCCAGTGCAGCGCGTCGGTCGGATCGTCCTTCCAGTTGTAGCCGATCACGCGCACGCGCTTGCTCTCGGCGAAGCGGGTCAGCACCGGGTGTTCCTCGCGGCAGGCCGCGCACCAGCTGCCCCACACGTTCAGCAGGTAGGGCGCGCCGCGCAGGTCGTCGCTGTGCACGATCATTTCCGGGTCATGCAGCACCGGCAGCGCAAACGCCGGCGCCGGCTTGTCGATCAGGGCCGAGGGCAGCACGTCGCGCTGCGGATCGCCCGATTTCATC
>NZ_JASJSU010000170.1:0-2011 GCF_030237045.1 Stenotrophomonas maltophilia group sp. Smal17 | reverse complement strand
GGATGCCGCGACCGAGCCTACATGGACGTATTTACGGCGCCCCCTGCCACCGGACCCACCCCGCCAACCCACAGGAACCCGGCTTTTGATCTTGCTCCGGCCTTGGCTCTGGCCTCTGCGGGTGCAGGGCGCAGCCCTGCAGGCAGAACCCCTACCTGAACAGGCCTTTTTGCGTGAAGTCTCAAACATCGTTTAGACTTGCGGGGTCTGCAGCGGCCGTCCGTTTCCCTCCGGGACCGCCGGCGACCTGGGTCCGCCCTCTTCGCCCGCCCCCACTCCGACGCCGTTCGTCACGCATTCCAGCCTGCGCTTCGTGCCGGCTGCACCCAATTCTCGCAGCGCGGTTCACGGGAACGCTCCGAGTCAGCCGATCAGTTTGATCTGCCCCCGTCTGTCCAGTCGGACAGGCGTTTCTTGTACTTGGAGCAAACTCAATGTCTTTTGAATCGCTGGGCCTGGCGCCCTTCCTGCTGCGTGCGCTCGCCGAGCAGGGCTACGAAAACCCCACCCCGATCCAGCAGCAGGCGATCCCGCTGGCGCTGGCCGGTCGCGACCTGCTGGCCGGCGCTCAGACCGGCACCGGCAAGACCGCCGCCTTCGGCCTGCCGCTGCTGCAGCACCTGGGCACCGCCTCGCAGGAAGTGCGCAGCGGCCCGCGCAAGCCGCGCGCGCTGATCCTGGCCCCGACCCGCGAACTGGCCACCCAGGTGCATGACAGCCTGCGCGGCTACAGCAAGTACCTGCGCATTCCCAGCGCATGCATCTACGGCGGCGTCGGCATGGGCAACCAGCTGGACATCCTGCGCCGCGGCGTGGACCTGCTGGTGGCCTGCCCGGGCCGCCTGATCGACCACCTGGAGCGTCGCAGCATCGACCTGTCCGGCATTGAACTGCTGGTGCTGGACGAAGCCGACCGCATGCTCGACATGGGCTTCCTGCCGTCGATCAAGCGCATCCTGGCCAAGCTGCCGAAGCAGAACCGCCAGACGCTGCTGTTCTCGGCCACCTTCGAGGACAACATCCGCCAGCTGGCGCTGGAGTTCATGCGCAACCCGGAACAGATCCAGGTGACGCCGAAGAACACCGTGGCCGAAACCATCACCCACCGCGTGCACCCGGTCGATGCCGGCCGCAAGCGCGACCTGCTGCTGCACCTGCTGGCGCAGGACAGCCGCGAGCAGACCCTGGTGTTCGCACGCACCAAGCATGGCAGCGACAAGCTGGCCACGTTCCTGGAGAAGTCGGGCATCAAGACCGCGGCGATCCACGGCAACAAGAGCCAGGGCCAGCGCCTGCGTGCGCTGGGCGACTTCAAGGCGGGCCGCGTGACCGTGCTGGTGGCCACCGACATCGCCGCGCGTGGCATCGATATCAACGAGCTGCCGAAGGTGATCAACTTCGACCTGCCGATGGTGGCCGAGGATTACGTGCACCGCATCGGCCGTACCGGCCGCAACGGTGCCACCGGCCAGGCGATTTCGCTGGTGGCGCAGGATGAAGTGAAGCTGCTGCGTGCCATCGTGCGCCTGCTGGGCCGCGACATGGACATCCGCGATGTGCCGGGCTTCGAGCTGCAGACGCCGATCCGCTGGGGCAACAGTGCACCGGGCAAGGCCGAGCACGATACCGGCGAGCGCGCACCGCGCAAGAACCACGCGCGCCGTCCGCACGGTGATGCACCGCGCCATGCGCATGCCGGCCCGAAGAAGTCCGGCGGCGGCCGTCGCGAGGGCGGTGGCAATGGCCAGCAGCGTGCCGGTGCGGGCGCGGGCCAGCGTCGTGGTGGTGGCGGCAATGGGGGCGGCCGTGGCCGCGGCCAGGGTGGCAACGGCGGCGGTCGCGCCGGCTGATCCCAGCTGAGAGTTGTTGTGCTTCCCGCTGCGCGGGGGGCTATCGAGGGACGGCGCTGAGGCGCCGTCCTTTTTTGTTGTGGGCTACCGGGTGATAGATCACGCGGTGGCAGTACCGAGGGCGGATGGGCATGGGGGCAGCGCAGAACACGCTGTAAATA
>NZ_JASJSU010000016.1:0-64283 GCF_030237045.1 Stenotrophomonas maltophilia group sp. Smal17 | reverse complement strand
CCCCCCCCCCCCCCCCCCCCCCCCCCCCCCGCCATCCCACGGAATGCATGGCTGTTGCTTTGGCTGTTGCTGTTGCCTCGGCGGGTGCAGGGCGCAGCCCTGCCGAACCCCCTTAAATGTCTGTGGGAGCCAGTCCGTACTGCTCGGCGAAGCGCTTGCTGAAACTGGCCGCAGACCGGTAACCCGCGCGTGCGGCGACGGTCTTCAGCGGCAGGTCGCTGGTGTAGAGCAGCTGCATGCCATGCGCCAGGCGCGCCTCCGTCAGCAGCTGGCGCAGGCTGGTGTGCTCGGCGGCAAGGCGGCGACGCAGGGTCGCGCCACTCAGCGCGAACTGTTCTTCCACATCCCGCGATTGCCAGTCGCGTGCCGGTTCGGCGGCAATGCGGTCGCGGATCTGTTCGCCCAGGCTCGGTGCCTGCGGCAGCAGCAGGTTGCCATGGCCCTGCCGGCACAAGGTCATCACCAGCGAGGCCAGGGCCAGGCGTGCGTCGCTGTAACGGCCATCCTGCAGTGATTGCCGCCACTGGCGCAGCACGGCGCCATGTTCGATCAACGGCAATCGGGCCATCGCCGGGCCGGGGCTGGGCAGTTCCTCGTTCCACAGCGTGCGCGCTGCCGCCAGCACTTCGGCACACAGCGGCACAATGGCACTGAGATAGCGGCCGCTGTGCGGATCGGGGCTGTTGACCACGTCGATGCGGCAGCGCTGGGTCAGCAGCAGGATGTCGCCGGGGAAGAATTCCAGCGACTGGTGTGCGGTGCGCACCTGCTTGCGGCCTTCCAGCAGGATCGCGAACTGCGGTTGCGGAATCTCCACCGAGCTGGCGCCATGCTCGCGGCGTGCGGTGATGCAGGCATAGCCTTCGGCGCGTTCGCAGCCGGCCAGGCCGGTCATCTCGGCCAGCAGGGCGATGGCGGCGGGCAGCATGGCGGTCATGACACGTGCGTGCCCAGCAGGCGGCCGACAGCGGCGGCGGCGGCCATCGCCAACGCGCCCCAGAACATCACCCGGATCGCACCACGCAGCGGCGGTGCGCCACCGGCCTGGGCCGCCATCGCGCCGGTCAGGCACAGGCCGAGCAGGGTGCTGGCGGTGGTGATCATCGCAACCTTGTCGACCGGCGCGAGCAGGGCGGTCAGCACCGGCAGCGCGGCGCCGCAGGTGAACGCCCCGGCCGAGGCCAGCGCGGCCTGCAGTGGGCGGGCACGCAGGGTGTCGGTAATGCCCAGTTCGTCGCGGGCGTGGGCGCCCAGCGCGTCGTGGGCGGTGAGCTGCTCGGCGACCTGCCGCGCCAGCGCCGGGTCCAGGCCGCGGTGGCGGTAGATTGCGCTCAGCTCTTCCAGTTCACTGTGCGGGTCTTCGTGCAGTTCGCGTTTCTCCGCCGCCAGGTCGGCCGCTTCGGTATCGGCCTGGGTCTGTACCGAGACGTACTCGCCGGCGGCCATCGACATCGCGCCGGCCACGGTGCCGGCCACGCCCGTCGCCAGCAGGGTGCTGGCCGAGGCGCCGCTGGCGGCCACGCCGACCACCAGGCCGGCCACCGAGACAATGCCGTCGTTGGCGCCCAGCACGGCGGCACGCAACCAGCCGACACGCTCGGAGCGGTGCAGTTCGGGGTGTCGTGAATGGCGACTCATGGCCGTGAGTGTACGAGGGTCAAGAGGGCGTCGGTAGGATGCTGAAACCCGTCACCGTCGCATGACGCGGCGGAGTGCCACGCTATAGTGCGCCCTTGCGATGGAAGGCCTCCAGCCCCACATCCCCCGCCACAGTCCAGCGAGCCTTCCCCTTGTCGAGCCCCAGCCACGTCGCCGATACACCCATTACCGACCGCTCGCAGCTGGTGGAGGTGATCGCCTCCGGCGAGAAGCCCCGCACGCAGTGGCGCATCGGCACCGAGCACGAGAAGTTCGGGTTCCGCCTGGATGACCTGCGCCCGCCGACCTTCGACGGCGAGCGCGGCATCGAAGCGCTGCTCAACGGCCTGGTCCGCTTCGGCTGGGAGCCGGTGCAGGAAAACGGCAACACCATTGCCCTGCTGCGCGACGGCGCCTCGGTGACGCTGGAACCGGCCGGCCAGCTGGAACTGTCCGGCGCGGCGCTGGAGACCATCCACCAGACCTGCGTGGAAACCGGCACCCATCTGAACGAAGTGGCGCAGGTGGCCGGCGAACTGCAGCTGGGCTTCCTCGGCATGGGCTTCCAGCCGAAGTGGAAGCGCGATGAAATGCCGTGGATGCCGAAGGGCCGCTACAAGATCATGCGTTCGTACATGCCCAAGGTCGGCTCGCTGGGCCTGGACATGATGACCCGCACCTGCACCGTGCAGGTGAACCTGGACTACGCCACCGAAGCGGACATGGTGAAGAAGTTCCGCGTGTCGTTGGCGCTGCAGCCGATCGCCACCGCGCTGTTCGCCGATTCGCCGTTCACCGAAGGCCAGCCGAACGGCTACCTGAGCTACCGCTCGCACATCTGGACCGATACCGACGCCGACCGTACCGGCATGCTCGACTTCGTGTTCGAGAACGGCTTCGGCTACGAGCGCTATGTCGACTATCTGCTCGACGTGCCGATGTACTTCTCCTACCGCGATGGCATCTACCACGACGCCAGCGGGCAGAGCTTCCGCGATTTCATGCAGGGCAAGCTGCCGGTACTGCCGGGCGCGCTGCCGACTCTGCGCGACTGGTCGGACCACATGACCACGGCGTTCCCGGAAGTGCGCCTGAAGAAGTACCTGGAAATGCGCGGCGCCGACGGTGGCCCGTGGAGCCGCCTGTGCGCGCTGCCGGCGTTCTGGGTCGGCCTGCTGTATGACGACACCGCGCTGGATGCCGCCTGGGACCTGGTGCGTGACTTCACCCTGGCCGAGCGTCATGCGCTGCGCGACGGCGTGCCGAAGCATGCGATGAACCTGCCGTTCCGTGCTGGCAGCGTGCGTGACCTGGCCCGCGAAGCGGTGAAGATTTCGGTGGAAGGCCTCAAGCGCCGCGGCGCGCGCAATGCCGACGGCCAGGACGAGAGCAAGTTCCTGGACGTGCTGCAGGAAATCGTTGAATCCGGGCTGACCCCGGCCGAGCGCAAGCTGGCGCTGTTCCATGGCCGCTGGCACGGCGATGTGGATCCGGTGTTCCGCGAGTTCGCTTACTGAGTGATTACGGTGGCCGCCGGGCATGGCCCGGCGCTACCGCTGGAGGCTGTCAGCCTCGCTTGCCGTCGCGCCGTGGGCTCAGGTAGATCCAGCCCAGCCGTGCCACCCACGGGGCCAATGCCAGCAGCCAACCGATGGCGGCAGCGAAATGCCCGGCGTAGGCGTCGGGCATCAGCTCGGCAATGATGCGCATGATCGCCACCGCCTGCAGCGCGACAAACGCAAACCAGGCCACTGCCGGCATCACCAGCGGCCGTCCGGAATGGCCCTGGGTGACCCGGGTCACCATCGCTACCAGCAGGCTGCCGAACAGGCCCACGGCGAGTGCGTGCAGCGGTGCGCGGCCGAGCAGCTGCAGATGGCCGAGCATTTGACCGATGTCCTGCAGCAGATAAAGCGCGAAGCTGATCGGCAGCCACGCCAGCGCCAGAAACAGGGCTGCGAGCAGCCCGGGCATCGGCCCGCGTGGCCACCAGTGCCACAGCGCCTGCAGCGCCAGCGCCAGCAGCGGTGCGTCGGCCACCCACAATGCGTTGTCGATCTGCAATGCGGTCAACAGCAGGCGCAGCATCAGCAGTGCCCACATCGCGGCCAACCAGCGCAGCGGGCGCCACGGCACGTAGCCCTCCACCACGTTGTTGGCGAAGAACGGGATCATCCGGTGGGCGACAGTGAGGTAGACCGGCAGCAGCAGGCCGAACGTGCCAAGTGCCACATTGACCGGCATCAGCGTGGCGTGGCCCTGCACCACCGCCATGAACAGCAGCAACCCCAGCCACCCCAGCAGCAGTGCGGCATAGCAGGCATGAGCATGCCAGTTGCGGTTGGGGCCGGCGGCCTTGAGCACGCGTCCCAGCACGATCAGTCCAGCGCTCCAGCCGGCCAGTGCCAGCAGCAGGCCGGGCCACAGCCCGGGTGCCCACCCGCAGGCGGCGGCAACCAGCAGCGCCTGCCCGCCAAACAAGCCGATGCCGACAGGCGCATAGCGGCTGCGTGGCAGCTCGGGTTGCCCCATCCAGCGCGGGAACACGGTGAGCAGGAAGCCGAAAATGAAGCTGGGCAGCACCAGGTACTGCATCAGCAGCGCATGCAGCCAGGCCGGTGGTAGCGGCGGTGGCGGCGGTGTCCACAATCCGCGCAATGCGCCCAGCCACAACGCCCACCACAGCATCGCCAGCAGCAGGTTGCTGGCGCCGATGAAGAACAGCAGACGGTGCGGCGCACGCATCAGCATTGCAGGGGAGGGCAGGCGGGCCATGCGGGAAGTCTGCGCCCGGGCGGTGGCCGCCTTCTTGACCTTCGTCATGCCCAATGCAGGACCAGAAAAAACCCCGGCATTGCCGGGGCTTTTCATATCCGCAGCAATGGCTGTCAGGCGGCGTTCGGCAGCGTCGCCATGTCGATCACGAAGCGATAGCGCACATCGTTCTTCGCCATGCGCTCCCAGGCCTCGTTGACGTTCTTGATGTCGATCATCTCGACATCGCTGACGATGCCGTGCTCGGCACAGAAGTCCATCATTTCCTGGGTTTCGGCCATGCCGCCGATCGCCGAGCCGGTCAGGTGCTTGCGGCCGAAGATCACGCTGCCACCGGTCAGCGGCGGGTCCAGCTCGGTCAGCACGCCGACCAGGCACATGGTGGCCTCGCGCTTGAGCAGGCCCATGTACGGGTTGGTGTCATGGCCGACCGGGATGGTGTTGAGCAGGAAGTCGAAGCTGCCGGCGTGCGCCTTCATCTGCGCGGCGTCGCGCGACACCAGCACTTCGTCGGCGCCCAGGCGCTTGGCATCGGCACCCTTTTCCGGCGTGGTGGTGATCATCACCACGTGTGCGCCGAGCGCCTTGGCGAACTTCACGCCCATGTGGCCGAGGCCACCGAGGCCGATCACGCCGACCTTCTGGCCCGGGCCGACCTTCCAGTGGCGCAGCGGCGACCAGGTGGTGATGCCGGCACACAGCAGCGGCGCGGCGGCCTTCAGGTCGAGGGTGTCGGACACCTTCACCACGAAGCGCTGCTCGACCACCACGTGGTCGGAATAGCCGCCGTAGGTCGGTGCACCGCTCTGGCGTTCGCGGCCGTTGTAGGTCCAGGTCGCGCCTTCGGCGCAGTACTGCTCCAGGTCGTGCTCGCAGGCGTCGCAGTGGCGGCACGAGTCGACCATGCAGCCGACGCCGGCGTGGTCGCCGACCTTGAAGCGGTTGACGTTGCTGCCGACTTCGGTCACGCGGCCGATGATCTCGTGGCCCGGCACCATCGGGTAGATCGAGCCACCCCAGTCGTCGCGGGCCTGGTGCAGGTCGGAGTGACAGATGCCGCTGTAGAGGATCTCGATACGGACATCGTCCGGGCCGACTGCGCGGCGTTCGAATTCGTAGGGAATCAGCGGGTCGGTATGTGAATGGGCGGCGTAACCACGGGCGAGGGACATGGGGAATCCTTGGCAGGGTTTGTCGAAAGGCGTTTTACAATACGCCCCGCACCCAGCGGCAAGAAGCCCGGATATCGGCATGATTCATCAAGTGAAACTGCACAATCATGGCCACTGACA
Source organism: Stenotrophomonas maltophilia group sp. Smal17 (assembly GCF_030237045.1). Classification (NCBI taxonomy): domain Bacteria; kingdom Pseudomonadati; phylum Pseudomonadota; class Gammaproteobacteria; order Lysobacterales; family Lysobacteraceae; genus Stenotrophomonas; species Stenotrophomonas maltophilia group sp. Smal17. The sequence goes on along the minus strand of NZ_JASJSU010000016.1, from coordinate 58,578 downwards.
ATCTATCCCACCTTGCCGCGTTCGCGGCGGTCGCCCGTCACCGCAGCTTCCGCCGTGCCGGCGCCGAGCTGGGGCTTTCGACCTCGGCGGTGAGCTACGCGATCCGCGCGCTGGAGGAACGGCTGGGGGTGGGCCTGTTCCATCGCACCACCCGCAGCGTGGCCCTGACCGAGGCCGGGCAACGCCTGCTGGAGCGACTACAGCCGGCCCTGGGGCAGGTGCACGACGCGCTGGAAGAGATGAACCAGTTCCGCGCCGCCCCGGCCGGCCTGCTGCGCATCAACGCCACCCGCGCGGCCGTGGCGACCCAGCTGGGGCCGCGGCTTGCGCGCTTCCTGCACGCGCATCCGGACGTGCGGGTGGAGCTGACCGAGAACGATGGCCTGGTCGATATCGTTGCCGAAGGCTACGACGCCGGCGTGCGCCTGCATGAGTTCATCCCCGAGGACATGGTGGCAGTGCCGATGGGGCCGCCGCTGCGCGGGCTGATCGTCGGCGCGCCGGACTACCTGCGGCGACGTCCAGCCCCGCAGCATCCGCGCGATCTTGCTGCGCATGAATGCATCCGCTTCCGCTTCGCCAGTGGCCATCTGTACAAGTGGCAGTTCGAGCGTGGTGGGCAGGCGTTGGAGATCGACGTGCCCGGAAGGCTGACGCTGGGCGAGCAGGGCACCGTGGTCGGCGCGGTGCTTGATGGCATCGGCCTGGCTTACGTGCTGGAAGACACCGCGCGGCCATACATCGACTCGGGGCAGATGGTGGCGGTGCTGGAAGACTGGAGCGAACCGTTCGCCGGTTTCGCGTTGTACTACCCGAAGCAGCGGCAGATGCCGGCGGCGCTGCGTGCGTTCGTGGACATGCTGCGCGAGTGAGTCGCTGCAGGAGTGCCGACCAACGGTCGGCACCCACCGGGACAGGGCATTCCTGGATGGCGCCAGGCTACGGCACCTGCAACACCGGCCCCAACAACGCCACGCACTCATGTAGATGCACGTCCACCGGCGCATCCTCGGCCACCACGCCGATCACGCGCTCGCGAAGTGGCTCGGCCACGGCCATCGCCAGGATCAGCCTTGCCGTGCACGCGGGGTCTGCATCGCGCAGCAGCCCGCGCTGCTGCTGCCGCGCCAGCCAGTCGGCCAGCAGCACGCGGCCGCGTTCGATGCCGTTGTCCAGATAGGCCTGCAGCAGCGCGTCCTTGCCGGGGAAGTCGGTGGCGAGCAGGCGGAACACCTGCACTGCCTGCGCCGACAGCGCTTGTGCGCAGACCGCCTGCAGGATCGCGTGCAGCAGCGGCAGCACTTCGTCGGCGTTGCGGGCATCACGCTGCAGCTGCGGCGCGAAGCCGTCGGTCCACTCACGCACCGCCAACCCCACCAGTTCCTCGCGGTTGCTGGCATGGCGGTACACGGTCTTCTTCGCTACCCCGGCATGCGCTGCCACCGCTTCGATGGTGGTCGCTTCGTAACCCTGTGCCAGCAGCAGTTCCAGGGTGGCCTGCAGTACCGCATGGCGGACTTCGGCTTCCGGTCGCGCGGGGCGACCGCGGCGACGGGTCGGCGTTGTGGGCTCGGGCAGGGTGGTGCTGTTCATTGCGCCCCATCTTACCGCATCCGATTAATTGCGAAACGAATATCGTTTCCGTATTGTTGAATCTCCAACCCACAGGAAACGTCGATGGATACCGCTGTGAACGCTCGCGCCTGGCTGGACCACCACGATCTGCTCGACCCGGCGCCGATGCGTCTGGAGACCGGCATCCAGCGCCGCGAAGACGGCACTCTGCGGGTGGCCGTTCGTACCGATCTGCACGGCTGCAAGGGCCGCATGCTCGACTGGTGGTTCACCTTCTTCGAGACCACCCAGCACATCCGCTGGTGGCATCCGCTCGATCACGTCGAGCATCGCGGCTGGGACGCAGCCTGGCAGCGCGGCCGCAGCTACCATGGCGCCAGCATCCATGCGGTGGAATCGCTGGCCGACATTCCGCCGGTGGCAGCGCGGCTGAAGTTTCATGACCCGCGCACGCTGCTTGCACCCGAGCGCCTGCAGGCGGCGCAGGATGCGGGTGATGTGTCGGCGGTGATCGCCGCACGCATCGGTTTTGGCGATCATGTGCGCCTGGATGTGCACGGCGACCCCTGCGATGGGCAGATGCTGCACGTCGCGCGCGATACACCGTTCGGCTGCGTCCTGCGCAGCCGATTCGTGCTGGGCCTGGACAGCGCCGAGCCGCAGCGCGATGCCAGCGATGCGGTCGGACTGGGCCTGCTCAAGCACTGCTACACGGAGTTCAGCTTCCTCTCGCGCCTGCTGCCGTCGCTGTACTACGGCGAGCGCGCCAACGGCGAGGCGGTGCCGTTGCCGTGGTGACCGGCGCGCCGGTCAGTCAACCAGCGCGTCGTAGCCTTCGCCACTGAACTGGATCAGGCAGAAGCCGTGGCCGAACGGATCGGCCAGTACCGCGATGTGGCCCCAGTGACGCTCGCGCACCGGCTGCTCCAGCGTTGCTCCAGCAGCAACCGCACGCGCCAGCGCGGCCGCGATGTCATCCACCACCCAGTCCAGATGCAGCGGCGTCCAATGGCGCTCGTAGTCGCGCACGTCGCCGTCCTCGGTGGCGGCGCTGCCTTCCTCGTTGTGCAGCAGGTACAGCGGGGTCGGCCCGCCGAGCAGTTCCACCGCACCCGGGCCGAGGCGGCGGCCGATGCGCAGGCCGAAGGCTTCGGTATAGAAGGCTTCAGCCGCGGCCAGATCGGGGACGTCAAGATTGACGATGAACGGTGCGGTGGGCGTATCCATAGGCCGGCTCAGTGGATGCGGACAGGCAGTGTACGCCCGCATCCACGCATGGGGTGGACCTACACGGCGCGCGGGTAATCGAGATAGCCGGCTTCGCCGCCACCGTAGTAGCTGCTGCGGTCCGGAGTGGCCAGTGCGATGTCGTGCTGCAGGCGCTCGACCAGATCCGGGTTGGCGATGAACGGTTGGCCAAACGCAGCCAGATCGATGGTGCCGGCCTCGACCAGCTGCAGGGCGCGCTCGCGGGTCATGCCGCCAGCCAGGATCAGCGTGCCGCCATAGGCCTGCTTGAACTGCTGCAGGAACGCCTCACCCAGCACCGATTCACCCTGTTGCAGATTGTCGTTGAGGTGCACGTAGGCCAGCCCACGCTTTCCCAGTTCCTCGGCCAGGTACAGATAGGTGGCTTCGTTGTCGGGGTAGAACGGCATGTCGAAGGTGAGGTTGTTCGGGGCCAGCCGCACGCCGATGCGGTGCGCGCCGATGCGTTCGGCCATCGCATCCACCGTCTCCAGGATCAACCGCGCACGGTTCGGCAGCGAGCCGCCGTAGCGGTCCTCGCGCTGGTTGATGAGCGGGTTGAGGAACTGTTCGAACAGGTAGCCGTTGGCGGCATGCAGTTCGATGCCGTCGAAGCCGGCGGCGATGGCGTTGTCGGCACCGCGCACGAAGTCGTCGACGATGCCGGGAATCTCGGCCGTGTCCAGCGCACGCGCCGGGGTGGGATCGGCATGGCCGCGGCTGCCGTCGTCCAGGTACACGAACGAGGTGTTCTTCGGTGCGCTGGCGACCGGGCGGGTGCCGGCGCTGACCGGCTGGCCACCTCCGGGCTGCAGCGAGGCATGCGACATGCGGCCCACGTGCCAGAGCTGGGCGAAGATCGTGCCCTGCGCGGCATGCACCGCCTGGGTGACCTGCTTCCAACCCGCCACCTGTTCGGCCGACCAGATGCCCGGCACGTCGATGTAGCCCTGGCCCTGCGGCGAGACCGGCGTGCCTTCGCTGATGATCAGGCCGGCACTGGCACGCTGCCGGTAGTACTGCGCGGTGAGGTCGTTGGCGACCGACCCGGGGTTGCGGGCACGGGTCATCGGCGCCATCGCGATGCGGTTGCGCAGGGCAGTGCCGGCCAGGTCGAACGGGTGGAAAAGGGCAGCGGTCATGTCGATCATCTCGGTGCGGGGGGAGGGGCGCCAGCGGCGCCATGCACACAGGATGGAGTTGACATGCGGGCGCATAAAGCGCTTCGATTTCCCTTGGTGCGGGACTATTTGTCCCTAATGAGGGATTGAAGATGCTGCCGCTGGAATCCTTGAATGGCCTGGTCACGTTCGTCACCACGGCCCGCTCGGGCAGTTTCACCGAGGCCGCCGATACGCTGGGCATCTCGCGCTCGGCCGTGGGCAAGGCCATCGCCCGGCTGGAAGCGCGGCTGGGCGTGCGCCTGTTCCATCGCACCACGCGGCGCATCGCGCTGACCACCGATGGCGAGGCCTATTACGCTTCGTGTGCGGCAGCGCTGGAAGAGATCTCCGCCGCCGAGGCCTGCCTGGGCTCGGCCGGCCTGCCCAGCGGGCGGCTGCGCATCGACATGCCGTCCTCGTTCGGGCGGCTGGTGGTGCTGCCGGTGCTGTTGCGCCTGTGCCGGCAATACCCGGACCTGCAGCTGACGATGACCTTCACCGATCACTTCGTCGATCCCGTCGAGGAAGGCATCGACCTGCTGATCCGTTTCGGCGGCCTGCACCAGGCCGAGCACCTGGTCGCGCGCCGGCTGGGCCGCCAGCGCCTGGTCACCTGCGCCGCGCCGGCCTACCTGCAGGCGCACGGCGTGCCGGGCAGTGTGGAGGAACTGGCACAGCACCGCAGCATCGTCGGCTTCCGCCACGGGCAGCCGGTAGCGTGGCGGATCGGCAGTGATGATGCCGAAGGAACCTTCATCCCCAACGCGGCCTACCAGCTCAACGACGGCGATGCGGTGATCGATGCTGCCATCGCCGGGCTGGGCATCTGCCAGATGCCGGCGTCGCTGGTACGCCGTCACCTGCAATCCGGCGCGCTGCAATCGGTGCTGGACGCGCACATGCAGCGCCACATCGACATCCACGCGCTGTGGCCGCCAACCCGTCACCTGCGGCCGAAAGTGCGCTACGTGGTGGATGAACTGACGCGGCTGGCGGGCGAGGGGTTGTTCGATTGAGCGCGCGGGATTGAGCCGCCCGGGGCTGCGTGTATACTATCCCCCAGTATAGTTCTGAGGTGGCCTTCGGCATGCCGCACTCCCCCGAAGAGAAAAAGAAGGTGCTGGCGCGCGTGCGCCGCATCCGCGGCCAGTGCGATGCGCTGGACCGCGCGCTGGAAGCCGGTGCCGACTGCGCGCCGGTGCTGCAGCAGATCGCCGCCATCCGTGGCGCGGTCAACGGCCTGATGTCCGAGGTGATGGAGGCGCATCTGCGCGAGGAATTCGGCCAGCCTGCGGCCTCCGACGAACAACGCGCCGAGCGCGTGCGCGACATGAGCGCGTTGATCCGCTCGTACCTGAAGTAAACGACGGCGCAACATTGCGCCGCGCATCCTGTCATTGCCTGTCTTTGGAGAAGCCACCATGAAGTCCCGTGCCGCCGTCGCCTTTGGTCCCGGCCAGCCGCTGCAGATCGTCGAGATCGACGTCGCCCCGCCGAAGAAGGGCGAAGTGCTGGTGAAGATCACCCACACCGGTGTCTGCCACACCGATGCGTTCACCCTGTCCGGCGATGATCCGGAAGGCCTGTTCCCGGTGGTGCTGGGCCATGAAGGCGCGGGGATCGTGGTGGAAGTGGGCGAGGGCGTGACCAGCGTCAAGCCGGGTGACCACGTAATTCCGCTGTACACCGCCGAGTGCGGCGAGTGCCTGTTCTGCAAGAGCGGCAAGACCAATCTGTGCGTGTCGGTGCGTGCCACCCAGGGCAAGGGCGTGATGCCCGACGGCACCAGCCGCTTCAGCTACAACGGCGAGCCGCTGTACCACTACATGGGCTGCTCGACCTTCAGCGAGTACACCGTGGTGGCCGAAGTCTCGCTGGCGAAGATCAATCCGGACGCGAACCCGGAACACGTCTGCCTGCTCGGCTGCGGCGTCACCACCGGCATCGGCGCGGTGCACAACACCGCCAAGGTGCAGGAAGGCGACAGCGTGGCGGTGTTCGGCCTCGGCGGCATCGGCCTGGCGGTGATCCAGGGCGCGCGCCAGGCCAAGGCCGGCCGCATCATCGCGGTGGACACCAATCCCTCCAAGTTCGAGCTGGCCCGCGAGTTCGGTGCTACCGACTGCATCAACCCGAAGGACCACGACAAGCCCATCCAGCAGGTCATCGTTGAAATGACCACCTGGGGCGTGGACCACAGCTTTGAATGCATCGGCAACGTCAACGTGATGCGCGCGGCGCTGGAATGCGCGCACCGTGGCTGGGGCCAGAGCGTGGTGATCGGCGTGGCCGGTTCTGGGCAGGAAATCTCCACCCGTCCGTTCCAGCTGGTAACCGGCCGCAAGTGGATGGGCACCGCCTTCGGCGGCGTGAAGGGTCGCAGCCAGCTGCCCGGCATGGTCGAGGACGCGATGAAGGGCGATATCGAACTGGCCCCGTTCGTCACCCACACCATGGACCTGGACAAGATCAACGACGCCTTCGACCTGATGCATGAAGGCAAGTCGATCCGTTCGGTGGTCCACTACTGAGCCGCGCCGGGTGGCAGGCTTGAGGGCCTGCCGCCCCTCGGGAGGAACCCATGGAACGCATCGAACACCGCGCCTGCTTCGGTGGCTGGCAGGACGTCTACCGTCATCATTCGACCACGCTGGGCTGCGACATGCAGTTCGCCGTGTACCTGCCGCCACAGGCGGAGACACAGGCGCTGCCAGTGCTGTACTGGTTGAGCGGGCTGACCTGCACCGAGCAGAACTTCATCACCAAGGCCGGCGCGCAGCGCTACGCAGCCGAGCACGGCGTGATCATCGTTGCGCCCGACACCAGCCCGCGCGGCGATGACGTGGCTGATGCCGAAGGCTACGACCTGGGCAAAGGGTCAGGGTTCTACCTCAATGCCACCCGCGCACCGTGGGCGAAGCACTACCGCATGCATGACTATGTTGCGCAGGAACTGCCGGCGCTGATCGAGGCGAGCTTCCCCGCGACCGGCGCGCGTGCGATCAGTGGCCATTCGATGGGCGGCCACGGTGCGCTGGTGATCGCGCTGCGTAATCCGGGGCGCTACCGCAGCGTGTCGGCGTTCTCGCCGATCGTCGCGCCCAGCCATGTGCCATGGGGGCAGAAGGCGTTCCACGCCTACCTGGGCGACAACCCGGCCGACTGGGCGCAGTGGGATACCTGCGCGCTGGTGGCGACGGCCAGTGAGCGCCTGCCCCTGCTGGTCGATCAGGGCGGGGCCGACGAGTTCCTGCAGACCCAGCTGCAGCCCGAGCGCCTGCAGCAGGCCTGCGATGCGGCCGGCCACCCGCTGACCCTGCGCCTGCAGCCCGGCTACGACCACAGCTACTACTTCATCGCCAGCTTCATCGGCGAGCACGTGGCACACCACGCCCGCGCCCTCCAAGGCTGACACCCCCGAAAAAGGGGACGGAGGGGATTAAGTCGCTTTTGCCATTGTGCCGAAAGCGACCTAATCCCCTCCGTCCCCTTTTTCTGCGCTGGATCACGCCATCGTGGCGCGACGCCGCGCTATCGTGCGCGCATACGGCCTTGCGGATCGGGGGAGGCATGCCGGTAGTGCTGGCGCTGCTGTACGTGCTGTGCCATGGCTTGGTCGTGGCCCTGTGGCCGGGGGCGACCGGCGTGGGCTCCTTCGTTTTCCTGACCGGCGCGCCGCTGCTGGCGGCGATGGCCTGCCTGTGGCGGGCACGTCGCGACCGTGCCGCGCTTGGCTGGCGTGCCACGGCGCTGGCGCTGCTGCTGTGGGCCGGCGGCATGGCCTTCAACATGATCGATGCACTCGGCGCCGGCCGCGCCGATATCACGCCGCAGGCCAGCCTGTTCCTGTACGTGCTGTACGGCGTCCCGCTGGTGTTCATCCTGGCCCGCGCGCGCCGTGAGCGCCTGAGCATCAGCCTGATCGACGCCGCGATGGCGGCGCTGCTGGGCGTGCTGTTCTTCGTGCATACGCAATCGTTCGCCGCCCGTATCGATATCGACGATTCGGCGATGGCCAGCATGCAGCGCATGTTCGATATCCAGAACCTGTGCATCGCGGGGTTCGCGGTGGTGCGCTGGCTGGCCGGTGATGTGCCCGAGCGGCGCGGCTTCTTCCGGGTGCTGGCGCTGTACGCGCTGGCGTACCTGCTGGTGGCCTACTACATCAACCACTACACCTCGGGTGATTCCTTCGGCGCCTACAACGATCTACTGATCGACCTGCCGTTCCTGCTGCTGGCGTTGCTGGCGCTGAGCCGGGCGCCGGTGCCGGGCTCGGCGCCGCATCCACGGCTGGCGCGCACCGTGCAGGCTGCAGGGCCGATGATCCTGCCGTTGCTGCTGCTGGTGGTGGGCACGCTGGTGGTCGACCACGCGCGACCGCTGGCGGTCAGTGGCTTCGTGGTGGCCACGCTGGGCTTCGGCCTGCGCAGCATCCTGCTGCAGACCGACCTGATGGAACGCCAGGCCGGCCTGGACCAGCTGGCGCGCCAGGATGGCCTGACCGGGGTTGCCAACCGCCGCGAGTTCGACGCGCTGCTGCTGGCGGAGTGGAACCGCGCACGGCGCAGTGGCAGCCCGCTGGGCCTGCTGCTGGTGGACATCGACCATTTCAAGGCCTTCAACGACCAGCACGGCCATCCGGCTGGCGATCGCTGCCTGCAGGCCGTGGCCGCGGTGTTGAAGGCCATCGCCGGCCGCGCTGGCGACAGCGTGGCGCGCTATGGCGGCGAGGAATTCGCGGTGATCGTGCCTGGAAGCGCGCTGTCGGGCGTGCTGGCGCTGGCCGAACGGCTGCGCGAGGCGGTGGAGGCCCTGCCGCTGCCGGAAGGGTCGGTCAGTATCAGCATCGGCGTGGGCTACCTGCATCCACCGGCCCTGGCCAGTGCCGATCAGTTGCTGGCGGACGCCGATGCCGGCCTGTATGCCGCCAAGCGGGCCGGCCGCAATCAGGTGGTGCTGCACGCGCATGTGCTCGATGACGAAGGCAGCACGCACGGCACGATGGATTGCTGAAGGCCATGGTTCCCGTGGTGCCTGCGCGTGCGCATCATCGCTGCCGCAGCCAGCCGGCCGGATCGAGCAGGCGGAGCCCGACCGGTGACAACGAGCGCTGCCGCAGTGGCAGCTTCGCCGCGTGCACCACGAATGCACAGCGTGCCAGTTGCCGGCGCAACGGCGCCAGCGTGTCGTCGTCGCGGGGGCGTGCGTGCCGCCACTGTGCAATACGCAGCAGGCAGGCCAGCAGGTCCAGTTCGCTGGCGGCGATGAACGGGGAGCCGGACCGCAGCAGGTCGATCGGCGCTGCAGCCGTGGCCAGCAGCGGCAGCAGGTTGATGAACGCTCCGCAGCCCTCGGGATCAAGGCCGAGGTCGCTCAACCCGGCCAGCCCATCGGCCCGCAGGTCGGGCTCGCGCAGTTGGCGTATTGACGCCAGCAGCGCCTGTTCGCCACGACCCAACTGGCGGCCGAATGCCCGGTAGTTGACGCGGGTAGGAAACAAGGGGGAACGGGAGGCCATGGCAGCTAGGGTTGGGGGTCGCGGGTTTCCACCAGCACGGGACAGGGCGCGTGGTCGATGGTCCATTGCCCGATCGAGGGTTCGAACAGGCGTTGCAGGCGGGACAGGTGGCGGTGACCGATCACGATCAGGTCGCACTTCAGGCGCTTGGCCTGTTCGCTGATGACTTCGCCGGGGTCGCCGGAGGGAATCTGGGCCATGGCATCGACGCCGCGTTCGCGCAGTTCGGCCAAGGCTTCGGCCAGCACCGCTTCGGCGCGCGAGCGCTGGCGGGCGGCCTCCGGATATTCGATGCGGTCGGCTTCGCTGGCATCGGCGGCCAGCGCGAACTCGGGATCGAGCACGCACAGCAGGTGCAGGCGACTACGCGGGCCGGCGATGGCCGCGGCGAGGTCCAGCACGCGCGCGTGCTGGGGGCCACCGTCCAGGGCGACCAGCAGGGTATTGAACATGGATGTCTCCTTTGCAGGCCGGGGATGGTCGCCGATGTCGCCGCGCGCACCCATGCCGTGCGGCGCAGGCAATACGTGCATGGCATGCAATCGACTTTTACTTGGAGTGTCGTAGAGTCACTCCATTTATTGGAGACTGCCATGCCCTTGCCCGATCTCAACCTGCTGCTGGCCCTGGATATCCTGCTGGACGAAGGCAGCGTCGCCGGAGCGGCTCGGCGCATGAATCTGAGCGCGCCGGCCATGAGCCGCACCCTGGGGCGGATCCGCGACGCGCTGGGCGACCCGGTGCTGGTACGCGCCGGCCGCGGCCTGGCGCCGACCCCACGCGCGCTGGAACTGCGCGAGCAGGTGCGCGACGTGATCGAGCAGGCCCATCGGGTGTTCAACGAAGGGCGCGAGGTGGACATCCAGACCCTGGAACGTACCTTCAGCATCCGCGCCAACGACGTGTTCATCGGCAGCTACGGCGGCCGCCTGCGGGACGTGTTCCGCGAGCACGCGCCAGGCTGCACGCTGCGGTTCATGCCCGAAGGCGATACCGACGATGACGCGATGGTGCAGGGCCGGATCGACCTGTATATCAGCACTGCCGGCAAGCATACGCAGGAAACCAAGGTGCAGAACCTGTTCACCACGGCCCTGCTGGGCGCAGCGCGCAAGGATCATCCGCTGTTCGACGGCGATATCACCGCCGAACGGTTTGCCGCCTGCGACCACATCGCCGTCTCGCGGCGCGGCATCGCGCATGGGCCGATCGACGACGAACTGGCACAGCTGGGCCTGCAGCGGCGGGTGGCGATGGTCATCCCCACCTTCCATGGCGCGATCTTTGCTGCAGCCGCCTCGGACCTGGTGCTGCCGCAGATGCCCAGCGTGATGCTCGATCGCATCGCTTACATGGGGCTGCCACTGCGCATGTTCCCGTTGCCGGTGCCAGTACGCACTGTGGCGCTGGTGCAGGCCTGGCACCCGCGCATGGACAACGACCCGGCGCACCGCTGGCTGCGCCGTGCGATCAAGAGCATGTGCGACGCCGACGCTGTGTAATCGTGTGCCGACCAACGGTCGGCACCCACCCAAACCCGTGCGTCTCACGCACGCCTGGCATCGCATCCACGCCATTTTTCGCAGCAGTGGGCCTGCCTAGACTGCGCTCCCCACATTCACGGAGCGCACGCCATGTCGCTTCACCTGCCGTGCGCCGCACGGATCGGCCCGCGCCCATGAGCGCGATCACCGTGCCACAGGCCCCGGCCGCCCCGCTTGCCCCCGCGTTCGATCGCCGCATCGTGGTCGGATTGTGCGGCGTGCTGCTGGTGGTGCTGCTGTCGGGCTTCAACGAGAACGTCACCAAGGTCGCGCTGGCCGACATCCGCGGTGGGATGGGGTTCAGTGCCGATGACGGCAACTGGATCACCGGCATCTACAGTGCCATGTCGGTCAGCGCGATGGCCTTCGCGCCCTGGTGCGCGGCCACCTTCTCGCTGCGCCGCTTCGGCCTGGTGATGATCGCCGCCTTCATGGTGCTGGGGGTGCTGTGCCCGCTGGCGCCGAACCTGCCGACTTTCCTGCTGCTGCGCGCATTGCAGGGCCTGGCCGGCGGTGCGTTGCCGCCGCTGCTGATGAGCGTGGCGCTGCGCTTCCTGCCGCCGGGCATCAAGCTGTATGGCCTGGCGGGCTACGCGCTCACCGCAACGTTCGGGCCGAGCATGGGCACGCCGCTGGCCGCACTGTGGGTCGAGCACGCCGGTTGGCAGTTCGCGTTCTGGCAGATCGTGCCGTTCTGCGTGGCCGGCATGGTGATGGTCGGCTGGGGCCTGCCGCAGGACCCGATGCGCCTGGAGCGCTTTGCCCAGTTCAACGGCGTGGGCCTGGCCCTGGGGTTGCCGGCACTGGTGATGCTGGTGCTGGGGCTGACCCAGGGCGCGCGCCTGAACTGGTTCGATTCGCCGCTGATCACGGTGCTGCTTGGCGGCGGCACCGGCCTGCTGGTGTTGTTCTTCATCAACGAGTGGTTCCACCCGCTGCCGTTCTTCAAGCTGCAACTGCTGGCCCATCGCAATCTCAGCTATTCGCTGGTCACCTGCGTGGGCGTGCTGTTCGTGCTGCTGGCGGTCATTTCCATCCCCTCCGGCTTTCTCGCCAGTGTGCAGGGCTACCGCCCGCTGCAGACCGCGCCGATGTTGTTGTGGGTGGCACTGCCGCAGGCCATTGCGTTGCCGCTGGTGGCTGCGCTGATGAACCAGCGTGCGGTGGACTGCCGCTGGGTGCAGGCGGCCGGGCTGCTGCTGCTGGCGGCGGCGTGCTTCCTGGGCGCACACCTGGATGTGCAGTGGAACCGCGACACCTTCCTGTGGGTGCAACTGCTGCAGGTGGTGGCACAGCCGATGGCGGTGCTGCCGTTGCTGCTGCTGGCGACCACCGGCCTGGCGCCGCAGGACGGTCCCTATGCCTCAGCCTGGTTCAACACCGTCAAAGGCTTTTCGGCGGTGTTTGCCGGTGGCGTGCTTGATGCGGTCGGACAGACACGGCGCCACCTCCATTCCACCGCGCTGATCGACCACTTGGGCAACCAGCCGTGGCTGCCCGCCAGCGCCGATCTACCCGCGCGCCTGCACGCCCAGGTGCAGGCGCTCACCTCGGCGGACCTGTACTGGCTGGTCGCGCTGGTGGCCCTGGGCTGCCTGCCGCTGCTGCCGTGGGCCACCCGTGTCCACCCGCCACGTGCCGTGGCCTGACCCTCACCCGTAAGGACTCCCCCATGAGCCTCAACAAGACAACCCTCAACACCGGCCTTGTGCTGGGCGTGCTGGCCCTGGCGATCGGCAGCTGGCTGCTGCTGCGCGACGGGCGCTACCAGCGCACCGACAACGCCTACGTCAATGCGGATTTCACCGTGGTCGCACCGAAGGTGGCCGGCTTCGTCAGCAGCGTCGAGGTGGACGACAACCAACCCGTGAAGGCCGGCGACGTGCTGGCCCGCATCGACGACCGCGACTACCAGGTCGCCCTGCAGGCAGCGCGTGCCGACCTGGCCAACGCCCGTGCACAGCTGGCCAATGCACAGGCCGCACTGGCCCAGCAGGGCTCGCTGATCGAACAGGCCAGGGCCAGTGTCGATGTCAGCCGCTCCGAACTGACCCTGGCCAGCGCCGACCAGCAGCGCTACCGCGAACTGGCCCGCGACGGTGCCGGCACCGTGCAGAACGCGCAGCAGGCGCAGTCGAAGCAGGCGGTCGCCAGTGCGCACCTGCAGCAGGGCCAGGCCGCGTTGTCGACCGCACGCCAGCGCACCGACATCCTGACAGCCGGTGTGCAGGCCGCGCAGGCCGCGGTACAACGCGCCGAAGCCGCGCAGGCGCGCGCCGAACTGGATCTGTCGCACACCGTGCTGCGCGCACCGATCGACGGCATGGTCGGCCGTCGTGCGGTACGCGCGGGTGCCTACCTGACCCCGGGCACGCCGGTGGCCGCCGTGGTGCCGTTGAAGCGCGCGTTCGTGGTCGCCAATTTCCAGGAAACGCAGATGACCCGCATGCAGGCCGGCCAGCAGGTTGAGCTGAAGGTGGACGTGTTCCCGGGCAAGTCGCTGCGTGGCCACATCGACAGCATCGCACCGGCGACTGGCGTTACCTTTGCCGCCATCGCGCCGGAAAACGCCACCGGCAACTTCACCAAGGTGGTGCAGCGCATTCCGGTGAAGATCGTGCTGGAGCCGGGCCAGCCGCTGCTGGAGCAGCTGCGTGCCGGCATGTCGGTGGAAGCCCGCGTTGACCTGGACAGCCGCGTGCGCGTGCAGAGCGCGCAGCGCGTGCAGGACCGCACGGACGGGGAGGGCGCATGAGCGCTGGCAGCGTGTTCCGAACCTTCGTTGCGGCCACCCTGTGCACGGCCCTGGCCGCCTGCACGATGGGCCCGGACTTCGTACGCCCGCAGGCAGAACTGCCCAGCCACTGGCAGGGTGAGGCGGTCGCCGGCAACGCCATCGACCAGGACGCGGCCTGGTGGGCCGGCTTCGACGATCCGCTGCTGGGCCAGCTGGCGAGCCAGGTGCTGGCGGCCAACCTGGACCTGCAGTTGGCGGCCAACCGCGTGCAGCAGAGTCGCGCCGCGCGCGGTGCCACCGCGGCCGACCGTCTGCCCAGCGTCAGCGCAACCGCCAGCGGCGTACGCGCACGCAACAGCGAGGTGGGCTTGAGCGATCCGTCCGGCAACGGCGGGCGCGAGGACTACGGGCTGTTCCAGGCCGGCATCGGCCTGAGTTGGGAGCTGGACCTGTGGGGCCGCGTGCGCCGCCAGGTGGAAGCGGCCGATGCACGCGTGCAGATGGCCGAGGAGGATGCACACGCGGTGCGCATCGCGCTGCTGGCGGAAACCGCGCGTGACTACCTGCAGCTGCGCGCGACGCGGCAGTTGCGGGCGATCACCGAGGACAATCTGAGCATCGCCTACGATATCAAGCGCCTGACCGAAGCGCGCCAGCGCCAGGGTGTGGCCAGCACCTTGCAGGTTTCCAGTGCGGCGGCGCAGGTCGCTTCGCTGCAGGCGCGCATCGCACCGCTGCAGCATCGTGAATCGCAGCTGCGCAATGCGCTGGCATTCCTGCTGGCACAACCGCCACAGGCGCTGGACGCACAGCTGCAGGACGCGCGCCGTGACTGGCCGGCGTTGCCGACGGTGGCGGTGGGCGTGCCCAGCGAACTGGCCGAACGTCGCCCGGACATCCGCCGTGCCGAAGCGGCATTGCATGCGGCGACGGCGGGCATCGGCGTGGCTCAGGCCAGCTTCCTGCCGCGCATCACCTTGAATGGCGATGCCGGTTTCCAGGCCAGGCAGCTGGATGACCTGGACGGCTGGAACGCGCACCGGTTCAGCATCGGGCCGTCGATCAGCCTGCCGATCTTCCAGGGCGGGCGGTTGAAGGCCAACCTCGCATTGAGCCGGCTGCAGCAGCAGCAATCGGCGCTACAGTTCCGTCGCACCGTGCTGCAGGCCTGGCATGAAGTGGATGATGCCATCGATGGCTACGCAGCCGAGCAGCAGCGTACCGTGCAGCTGCATGTGGCGGTGGACGAAAGCGAGACCGCATTGGGTGCGGCGCGCCGGCAGTACCAGGCCGGCGTGGTCGACATGCTGGACGTGCTGACTACCCAGCGCATCGCGCTGGACAACCAGGCTGCGCTGGCCAACAGCCAGGCCACCGCGGCGATTGCACGGGTGGAGCTGTACCGCGCGCTGGGCGGTGGCTGGTAGTGCCGCCCAGCGGCCGGCACTACCGTGTGTGACCCGGTAGTTGCCAACCTTGGTTGGCGGTTTTCCCGGAAGCGCCAACCAGGGTTGGCATCTACCCGAGCCAGGCCTCAACGCACGTCGCGCAGTTCCCAGTGATGACCGGCCAGCAGGCGCAGGCGCTGCTTGAACACGTCACTGTCGATGCGGGTGGTGGCCACCAGGTTGATGCGCAGGTCCTTCTGCTCACCGGTCACGGTGGCGTCCGGGTCGGTGACGCCCCACTGCGGTTCCACCGCATCCGGGTCTGGCTGCTTGGCCTTCCAGCGCTCGAACAGCGTGCCGCTGCGCAGTGCGTCCTGCAGCTCTTCGGCGAAACCGGCGGCGCCCTGCGAATGGAAGGACAGGTCAGGGTCGTTGCCGCGGGCCTTGGACGGGTCGGGCAGGCTGATGTGGTACTGCGCAGGCATGGTGTTCTCCTTGAAGTGCGGCAAGGCTGGCACAGTCGTGGTGGAATCGATGTGCAGATTCCGGCCGTCGCCAGCGCTCATTCGAACCGATGCGGCCCATCGGCAAAGCCCACGGTGACCGCGCCCTTGCCGACGTTGACCATGCCGGTCAGGCTCATCACCGATTCGTACACGGTCACGCCGTGGCTGGCGCAGACCTCTTTCAGCGGTGCATAGCCGGGCAGGGTGCGCAGCTCGTCCAGCTCACCGCCGTAGCTGACACACACGGTCGGCGTCATCAGTCCGGCACGCACGCGCTGGCCAACCACCGCAAACAGCTTCTGCACCGCGTTGTCGAAGCCCTTGATCTTGGCCACCGGCCCGGTCTCGCCGCGGTAGCCGTGCAGCACCGGCTTGATGTCCAGCGCGCTGCCCAGCGCGGCGCTGAGCAGGCCGACGCTGCGGTCGCCCTTGTGCCGCGCACGCGCGCGCATGTAGTACAGGTCGCGGGTGACCATGTAGCCGTGCACGTTGCCGGCCAGTTCCTCCAGCCGCTCGCGGATCTGCTGCACGCTGGCGTTGCTGTCGCGCAGGCGCACCGCCTCCACCGCGGTCACCGCCTGCGCGGCGAACAGGTTCTGGGTATCGAGCACGCGCAGCGCGAACGGCGAGTTGTAGCCCGCCGCCTGCCGCACCGGCTTGTAGTCGTTGAGGATGGCGAAGCTGGCCTGCAGCGCGTTGTCGTGGATCGGGCTGCGGGTCTTGGTGATGGTCATGCAGAACACGTGGTCGTAATCGATCACCAGCTGCTGCAGGAACAGGTCACGGATCTGGTTGACGCTGAACGGGATGGTTTCCGCTTCCGCACCATGCTCGGCCACGTGCGCGTGCAGGAAGCTCAGCGTGGCCTGCTCATCGCGATGATCGGCCAGCACGGCTTCGCCGATCCGTACGGTGATCGGCAGCAGCACGATGTTGTGCGCGGCAATGAAGTCCTGCGGCAGGTCGCAGGCCGAGTCGACGACGATTCCGATGCGCATCCGCGGCTCCCCCTCCAGGGCGGTTGTAGGTTCGGAAACGTGAAATCTATCTCAAAACCGGGCGTGGCGCGCGAGGGAAACGCGCCACGCCCTGTTCAGCGGTTGCGCTGCACCGCTACCGGCAGGCTGGCCAGGCGCTGCCATTCGGGCTGCAGCAGCAGGCCTGGGTCGGCCAGCACGGCGGCCATCAACGGGTGCGCGTCGTTGCCCCAGAACAGCTCGTCGTCGATGGCCAGGGTGGGGACCCCGAACACGCCCGCGGCAATCGCGGCCTCGGTATTGCGCCGCAGCTGCTCCTTGACCGCCGGCTCGGCGATGGCACGGTCGGCATCCTCGATGCCCAGCCGCGCGGCCGGCTCGCGCAGCGCATCGGCACTGTCGGCGGCGTTGCCGTCGCGCCAGATCCAGTCGAACAACACATCCACCGCCTGTGCGCTGGCGCCGGCGGCCAGGCACAGCCGCAGCGCCGACAACGGGTTGAACGGATGGCCCGGCGGGAATCGCAGGGGCGTACCCTCGGCCTGCGCGGTCCACAGCAGCTGGCGGTAGATGAAACGACGCTTGGCGGGAATCTCGGCCGGACCGAGGTTGCCCAGGTGATGCAGCACCGCACCGAAGGCAATCGGCACCGGCTGGATCTGCGCGAACTGCGGCAGCTGCTTCAGCTTCTGCCAGTGCAGGTAGGAATACGGCGAGACGAAGTCGAAGTACCAGCGCAGCGTGGCCATTGGAATTTCCTCGTGTACGGTCAGGGCTGCGCGTTGCGCTGCAGGTAGCGGTCGCGCAGTTCGGTCTGGCGCGAGCGCATCGGCATCGCACGTCCCCCCAGCCAGACCTGTTCGGCATAGTGCGCCACGTCCAGCGGGTCGCCTTCCCACAGCACCAGGTCGGCGCGCTTGCCGGGCTCGATGCTGCCGATCTGGTCGGCCACGCCGAACGCCTGCGCCGGTACCCGGGTCAGGCCGGCCAGGCCGTCGGCCCAGGGCAGGCCATGGGCGACCGCATTGCCGGCCAGCTGGCGCATCTTGCGGGCGTTGTGGGTGGCGTCGCCGCGCTGCACGAAGGAGACCGCCACACCCGCGCGCTGCAGGCGTGCCGCATTCTCCAGCGTGGCCCCGATCTGGTCGAAGCTGGCCGGCAGGTTGGCCAGCACATCAACGAACACCGGCACGTGGGCAGCGGCCAGTTCCGGCGCCACCTGCCACGCTTCGCTGGCCCCGGCGATGGCGATCTTCACCTTCTCGCGGGCGGCCCAACGCAGCAGCTGGCGGATGTCGGCGGCACGGTCCACTTCCACCACGATGCGGCCCTGGCCGGCCAGGTAGCGGCTCAACGTGCGGCGGCCGGCCGGGGTCAGCAACGCATGCGGCGAGTCTGCGGCCACCTGGCCACGCGCCTCGTCGATCATCTGCTGCAGCAGCATCCACTGCGCGGCGCGCGACTGGCCGGTCAATTCCGAGGCGGCTGCGCCGATGCGCAGGAACAGGGCGCGCGGGCCGATCGGATCGATGCTGCCATCGAGCCGCATCACGCCGCCCTGGCCGGCCACGAAGCCACCGCCGGGGGTTGCCCCCAGTGCGGTGAAGCCGATCCCTTCCAGCCGGGTCACCGGAATCAGCACCGAGGCCGGGTTGTAGGCCAGGGTCACGTCGAACTCGGGCCGCAACGGTTGCTCGCCGATCTTCAGTGCGCTGTCGACGGTGCTCCTCTCGACCAGTACTTCTTCGATGCCGGTCTCGGTGATGCCGCCGAACAGTGCAGGGGTCAACGGGCGGCCACTGGCCTCGACCACGGTTGCGCCAGCGGGCGCGGACAGGCCGTTGCCTACCGCACGGATGATGCCGCCCTGCACCAGCACGTCGGCGTTCTGCAGGCTGCCGCGTGCGCTGGCGGTGTGCACCGTGGCGTTGCGCACCAGCAGGTCCTGCGCCTGTGCGGATGCGGAGATGCACGCCAGCACCATGGCGGTAGCGCCGAGCCAGGCCCGGCTGCCCTTCGCGGCAGAGTGCAGCCACTGCTTGAGCACCCTCATCAGCGCACCTCCTGGCCAAGCTGGAAATCGGAACGCGGCGTCGCCGCCGGCGCACTGCGGTCGTACAGGCGGCGGCCGTCGATGAAGACCTGCTCGGCCAGCGCGTAGGAACTGAAGGGATTGCCGTTCCACACCACCACATCGGCCATCTTGCCGGCCTCCAGGGTGCCGGTCTGGCCCTCGATGCCCAGCGCCTTGGCGGCGTTGGCGGTCATCCAGGTGATGGCGTGCTCGGGTGTGATCTCCGGCATGCGTGCACGTCGCGCCGAGGCCATCACCTTGGCGGCTTCCTGGTTGAGGCGCTGGATGCCTTCGGGTGAATCGGAATGGACGATGGCACAGCTGTTCTTCGGCCGGTCGACCAGCGCGATGTTCTCCGGAATACCGTCGAAGGCCTCCATCTTGAAGCCCCACCAGTCGGCCCACAGCGCGCCGCAGACGCCATCGGCGGCCAGCCGGTCAGCCAGCTTGTAGGCCTCCACGCCGTGGTGGAACGCGGCCACCTTGAAGCCGAATTCCTTGGCCAGGTCGAGCATGGTGGCCATTTCGTCGGCGCGGTAGCAGTGGATGTGCACGCGGATGTCGCCCTGGATGGCGCCGGCCAGCGTGTCCAGCTTGAGGTCGCGCTTGCCGCCCGCATCCCCGGCGCTGTCGCCCTTGTCGCTGCCGAACCAGCCCTTGCGCTTGGCCGGCTTGGGCTTGTTCTTGGCGATGTAATCGGCGGCATCGATGAAGGCCGCGCGATAGCCGGCCACGTTGCCCATGCGTGTGGCCGGGGCCACGCCCTTGCCTTCGCCGTAGACCCGCTTGGGGTTCTCGCCGCAGGCCATTTTCAGGCCCCACGGCGCGCCGGGGAACTTCATCGCCTGGTAGGTCACCGCCGGTACGTTCTTCAGGGTCACGCCGCGGCCACCGACCAGGTTGGCCGAACCGGGCAGCACCTGCATGCTGGTCACGCCGCCGGCCAGCGCCGTGGCGAAGCCCGGGTCCTGCGGCCACACCGAGTGTTCGGCCCAGACGTTGGCGGTGACCGGCGCGGTCATCTCGTTGCCGTCGCTGTGCGCGCCGACGCCCGGGCTGGGATACACGCCCAGGTGCGAGTGCACGTCGATCAGGCCCGGCGTGACCCACTTGCCCTGGGCATCGATGCGGGTGACGCCGGCGTCGGCCTGCAACTGCTGGCCGACCGCTACGATGCGGCCCTCGCGCAGCAGCACGTCGGCGTTGTCCAGGCGCTGGCCGGTGCCGGTCAGCACGGTGGCGTTCTGGATCAGCACCGGCGCATCGGGATGCGCCTGGTAGGTGCTGGGGTAGGGATCGGCGAGGAAGCGCGAGGCGCCCACCGCCGGTGCCGTACTCAATGAAAGCAGCGCCAGTGCCACCCCGGCGCGCAACAACGTCGATGCCATGCAGTTCCCCTTGCTTGCGGCTTGGTCCAACCGCCGACGCTAGCCGGGGCGTGGTGGGCTTGCCAAGTGACCTTCTTCACAGGCCGGCCGCTGGCGGCTCGACGGCACCGCCGGTCTGGCCGAAAATAGCCGGTCCCCCGCCGTCCCGGACCCCGGCCCATGAAGAGCAAGCAGGAAATCGTCGACAACTGGCTGCCGCGCTATACCGGCGTGCCCCTGGACCAGTTCGGCCAGCACATCCTGTTGACCAACTTCGGCGGCTACCTGCATACCTTTTCCGAGCTGACCGGCGCGCCGGTCATCGGCCTGGACCGGCCGATGGCCAGTGCCACCATCGACGGCATCACCATGATCAACTTCGGCATGGGCAGCCCCAATGCCGCGATCATCATGGACCTGCTGTCGGCGGTGATGCCCAAGGCGGTGCTGTTCCTGGGCAAGTGCGGCGGGCTCAAGCGCAAGAACCAGCTGGGCGACCTGGTGCTGCCGATCGCCGCGATCCGCGGCGAGGGCACCTCGGGCGACTACCTGCCGCCGGAAGTGCCGGCGCTGCCGGCGTTCGCGCTGCAGCGTGCGGTCTCGACCATGATCCGCGACCTCGGCCACGACTACTGGACCGGCACCGTCTACACCACCAACCGCCGGGTCTGGGAACACGACGAGGCCTTCAAGGAGCGGCTGCGGGCGATGCGCTGCATGGCCATCGACATGGAAACGGCCACGGTGTTCGCCGCCGGCTTCGCCAACCACATCCCCAGCGGCGCGCTGCTGCTGGTGTCCGACCAGCCGATGATCCCCGACGGGGTCAAGACCGAGGCCTCCGATGCCAAGGTCAGCTCCCAGTTCGTGGAAAACCATATCCAGATCGGCATCGAGGCGCTTAAGCTTATCCGGCGCAACGGCAAGTCGGTCCGCCACCTGCGCTTCGACGAATGATGATGATGGCCTGGCGCGGCGCGCCGGCCCTGGGGAGTAGGTGATGGACGTTGCCGCGCAAGTGGTGGAATTCTGGAAGGAGGCGGGCCCGGAAAAGTGGTTCGCCCGCGACGATGCGTTCGACGCGCAGTTCCGCCGGTTGTTCCTGGATGAGCATTTCGCCGCGGCGTCGCGCGCGCGCGAGCATTGGCTGGGCAGCGCCGAGGGCGCGCTGGCGCTGATGCTGCTGCTGGACCAGTTCCCGCGCAACTGCTTCCGCGGTACCGCCCATTCCTACGCCACCGATGGCCTGGCCCGGCACTACGCGATGCGCGCGATCGAGGAAGGCCTGGACCTGCAGCTGGTGCCGAAGCTGCGCGCCTTCATCTACCTGCCGTTCGAGCACTCCGAGGATCCACTGGACCAGGACCGTTCGGTGGCGATGTTCGACGTGCTGGGTGACAAGGAATACCTGCAGTACGCCGAACTGCACCGCGACATCATCCGCCGTTTTGGCCGCTTCCCGCATCGCAACGCGGTACTGGGCCGCATTCCGGCGCCGGAAGAGCTGGACTACCTGGCCGAAGGCGGGTTTGCGGGGTAGATCCACGCCATGCGTGGATGCAAGAAAAACGCCGGCGTTCGCCGGCGTTTTTCGTAGGTTTCAACCGCTGCCGATCAGTACTTCGGCACGCCGTTGTCCACCTCTTCGGACCAGGCGTTGATGCCGCCGGTGACGTTGAACACCTTGGTGAAGCCCAGCGCACGGAACTGCTCGGCGGCCTGCGCGCTGCGGCCACCGTGGTGGCACATGAAGGCCAGCGCGGTGTCCTTCGGCAGGGCTTCCAGCGCGGCGCGGCCGTTGCCGTCGAAGCTCTTGAACGGCACGCCGACGGCGGCGATGGCGCGTTCGTCAGCCGGGCGCACGTCCACCAGGGTGATGTTGCCGGCACGCACCAGGTCGTCGGCATCGCGAACGCTGATTTCCTGCACCGGCTTGGGCGCGTTCGGGTTGTCGATGGCCAGGCCCTTGCCGCGGATGTCGTCCACCCAGTCGATGGTGATGCCGTTGGCGCGACGGGCGCTGGCCAGGTCGAACTGCACGCGCAGGCCGTTGGACTCGGCGGCGATCGCGCCTTCGTCGTGCGGGGCCAGTTGGAAGTTCGGCTGGAAGCCGGCGTCGATGGTCAGCTGCAGCGCGGCGCCCGGGGCGTCGGCCAGCGCGCCCTTCAGCATTTCCACCGCAGCCGGGGTCACGGTGATGCTCGGCGGGGTGCGGTCCGGCGCGGCCAGGCCCAGCACGCTGCTCAGCTCGCCGCTGGCGGCCATCTGCAGCACGATGTCGCTGCCGCCGACCAGTTCGCCGTCGATGTACAGCTGCGGGATGGTCGGCCAGTCGCCATAGGCCTTGATGCCTTCACGGATTTCCTGGTCGGCCAGCACGTTGACGTGGGCGAACTCGACGCCGAGGTCCTGCAGGGCGCCCACGGCCTTGGCCGAGAAACCGCACTGCGGCATCGACGGCTGGCCCTTCATGAACAGCACGACGCGGTTGTCGTTGAGGATGGATTCGATGCGCGAACGCAGGGCGGGATCGAGGGACATGGACGTCGGGGTTCCGGGAATTCGAATGATCAATTCTACCCCCGGCGGCATCGCGCGGGATGAGCAGGGCAGGAACATTGCGTCGCATCGCCCCACGGCGCGGTGGGGGCTGCCAGGTCCGGGGTGTCGCAGCCGGCCCTGATCCTGGCCCGGACCGCCCCGCTGGGGGATGTCAGCCGGCGCGGCCGAGCAGGTGCGCGGCCACCGGCAGCGCCCGTTCGCTCCACAGCGCGTACATCCGCGCCGAGGGATGCAGGCCATCCTCGGCGATCATCGCCGGGTCCTCGCCCTGGGCGCGGCTGATGTCGGTGATATCGACGAAGGCCACGTTGTGCTGGGCGCTGATCACCTCGGCGGCCGCGTTGAACTCGTCGGTCTCGATCTCGATCGCGGCCAGGTCACGGCCGCTGCCAGCGCCGAACGGGGTCGCGCCCCAATCCGGGAAGGACAGCACCAGCACCCGCTCGGGGCGACCGGCGGCAAAGCCGATCGCGCGCTGCAGCAGGGCCGCGAACTGGGCACGGTACTCGTCCAGCGGGCGCCCGCGGTACTGGTTGTTGACACCGATCAGCAGGCTGACGAAGTCGAACGGGCCCTGTGGCGCGGCCAGGTCGATACCGGCCTCCAGTTCATCGGTGGTCCAGCCGGTGGTGGCGATGGTCTGCGGATCGGCCAGGTCCACGCCCTGCGCACGCAGCGCGGCGGCCAGCTGGTGCGGCCAACGGCCTTCAACCGCAACCGCTTCGCCGATGGTGTACGAATCGCCCAGCGCCAGATAGGACAGCGCCACCGCTCAGGCCACCGAACGGCGCGGCTTCAGCGGCACGACCTTGGTCGCGTCCTCGGCACGTCGGGCCAGCACGCGGTCGATGCGGGCGAACACATCGCGCATCACCGAGGCTTCCGGCATCAGGGTCACGCGGAAGTGGTGGCGGTAGGGCACGTTGAAGCTGGAACCCGGCACCACCAGCACGCCTTCGTTGTTCATCAGGTCCAGCGCGAAGTTGTGGTCGTCGAAGCCCTTGGCGGCGGCGCCGACCACGGCCGGGAACGCATACAGCGCACCGGCCGGTGCGACCAGCGACAGGTGCTCGCTGGCTTCGCAGGCCTCGATCACCGCGCGCCGGGTCTCATACAGGCGGCCACCGGGCGTACACAGTTCGGAAATGGTGTCCGGGCCGTTCACGGCGGCCTCGATGGCGTACTGGCCGGGCACGTTGGCGCAGAGGCGCAGCGCACCCAGCAGGTCCAGTGCTGCCCGGAAGTCGCCGAGCCGGGCATCGTCGCCGCTGAGGTGGGCCCAGCCCACGCGCCAGCCGCAGGCGCGGTGCACCTTGCTCAGGCCGCTGAAGGTCAGGCACGGATGATCGCCGGCCAGCGGAGCGACCGGCTGGAACACCGCGTCGTCGTACAGGATCTGGTCGTAGATCTCATCGACCAGCAGCAGCAGGTTGTGGCGGCGTGCGATCTCCACCACGCGTTCCAGCAGTTCACGCGGATAGCTGGCGCCGCTGGGATTGTTCGGGTTGATCAGCACGATGGCGCGGGTGCGCGATGAGACCAGCGTCTCGATCTCGCTCGGGTCCGGCTGGAAGCCGTTCTCCGGCGCGCAGCGGTAGTACACCGGGCGGCCATCGTTGAGGATGGTCGAGGCCGACCACAGCGGGTAGTCGGGCGAGGGCACCAGCACTTCGTCGCCCGGGTTGAGCAGGGCGCGCAGCGAGAGGTCGATCAGTTCGCTGACACCGTTGCCGAGGAAGACGCGGTCCGGGTGCGCATCGGGCGCGCCACGGCGGGCGTAATAGCCAGCGATGGCTTCGCGTGCGACCGGCAGGCCCTGCTGGTGGGTGTACGGGTCGGTGCGGCCCATGTCGTCGGCGATCGCGCGCTGCAGGTGCTCGGGCGCACGGAAACCGAAGGCACCGGGGTTGCCGATGTTGAGCTTGATCAGCTTGCGGCCCTGCGCCTCCAGCTCCCGGGCTCGCCGCGCCAGTTCTCCGCGGATTTCGTAGCGCACTTCGGAAAGGCGCTCGCGGATGGCCAGGGGCTTGGGCGAGGGGGTGGACATGGGGGCTGGGCCGTCAAAAGGCATGGGGTTTCCATCCTACCGGAATTGCTGCAATGCATGGCAAGGGCGCGGGCCTGCCGTTGCTGGGCTGGCAGGGCATCGGGCCGGTTAGAATGGCGGCGATGACCCAGACCCCCGATTTCACCGCCCTGCAGACCATCGGCTGGCCCTGGCCAGGCCCGGCGCAGCAGGCCGACTGGCAGGCCGCGATGGCTGCCCATCCGCAGGCCCGCCCGGCGCGGGTGATCGAACAGCACCGCACCCATTACGTGGTGGCCGACGGCCCGGATGCATCGATCAAAGCCGAGTCGCTGCCGGAATGGCAGCGCCCGCGCTTCCCCAGCCATGAGCGGCCGGCGGTGGGCGACTGGGTGCTGCTCGATGGCATCCGCATCGTCGCCCTGCTGCCGCGCCGGACCGCGATCAAGCGCGGTGCGGCCGGCGAGCACTACCACCAGCAGGTGATCGCGGCCAACATCGATACGGTGTTCATCGTCTGCGGCCTGGATGCCGACTTCAATCCGCGCCGCATCGAGCGCTACCTGCTGCTGGTTGGCGGCGGTGGTGCCGAACCGGTGGTGGTGCTGACCAAGGCCGACCAGACCGAATACAGCGAAGACGCACTGGCGGTGCTGGAAGAACTGGAGATGCAGGGCATCGCGCTGCATGCGATCAACGGCCTGGATGCCGACAGCGTCGCCGTGTTGCAGCCCTGGCTGGGCCCGGGCCGCACGGTGGTGCTGGTCGGTTCTTCCGGTGCCGGCAAATCCACGTTGACCAACACCCTGCTTGGCGAGCAGCGGATGAAGACCAATGCGGTGCGCGCCAACGACTCGCGTGGCCGCCACACCACCACCCATCGCGCGCTGATGCCGCTGCCGACCGGTGCCTGCCTGATCGACACCCCCGGCATGCGCGAGTTGAAACCGACCGGCGAAGAAACGCTGTCCGAGGGCGGCTTCGCCGATATCGAAGCACTTGCCGCACAGTGCCGCTTCAACGACTGCAAGCATCAGCAGGAGCCGGGCTGCGCCGTGCGCGCAGCGATCGACGCCGGTGAGATCGAAGAGAGCCGGCTGCTGAACTACTTCAAGCTGAAGGAAGAAGTGGCCGCCGCGGCCGCCAAGCTGGCGGTGCGCCAGGCCGAGACCGCGCAGGAGCGCGGCGGCAGGAAGGGCAAGGGCCAGCAGTTCCGCCCGGCGGGCAAGCCACGCCGGCGTTGAGCCGTTTCTGGTAGGTGCCAACCTTGGTTGGCACGAATGGATCCGAAGCCCACCTCTGCCTGCCCTTGGTAGGTGCCAACCTTGGTTGGCACGGAATATGTCCGACGCCCGCCTGCGGGGGGTGCCAACCAAGGTTGGCAGCTACCAACGCGCGGGCTGGGCGTTATAGTCCGCGCATGGAACCGACCGCGACGCTGGACCGTGAGGTGGCCCACCATGCAGCGCTCGATGCGCGCCTGGTCGAGGCCGTGGGTGGCATCCGCCTGCTGGGCCTGACCAGCTGGCCGGCGACGGTGCAGGCACCGTTCCTGGACAGCGTGGCGCGCGGCCAGCCGGTGCTGCCGAAGGTGGACTATCCGCGGTTGGATTTCAGCGAGGAGCGCCGCGCGCTGGCCGCGATCGCCGCCGACTGCGACGACAGCCATCCACTCGGTCATTACGTGCGGCAGTCGGCGCAGAGCTGGGACCTGGCCGCGCAGCTGCTGGAGGGGCTGGGCACCGCCGCCGTCGATACCTGCTCGGTGCAGCTGTTCGGCGCACCCGAGCAGCCGTTGCCGGGTAATGGCCCGAGCACGCGCGAGGCGGCACGGCACTTCATCCAGATCGCCGCCGAACTGGACCACGAACTGCTGGCGCCGGAAGAGCAGGTGCCGGTCTCGGCCATTGCCCTGCAACTGCAGCTGCAGAACGACCTCGACGCCTTCTTCGAATCGCGCATCATCCAGGTGCAGCTCGATCCGGAACTGGTATCCAAGGCCGCCGCTGGCCCGACCCGCATCCGCCTGCGCACCAGTGCGCGCTTCAGCGCCTACGACCGCGCGCAGCTGTTCCACCATGAAGCACTGGTGCACTCGCTGACCGCGTTGAACGGCCGCGAACAGCCGGTGCTGCCGAGCCTGGCGCTGTCGTCGCCGCGGGTGACCGCGACCCAGGAAGGGTTGGCGACGTTCGCCGAACAGATCACCGGCAGCATCGACATCGAGCGCCTGAAACGCATCAGCCTGCGTACCGAAGCGATTGCGATGGCGCGCGAAGGCGCCGATTTCATCGAGGTGTTCCGCTATTTCTGCGATGCCGGGCAGAACACCGAAGAAAGTTTCGCCTCGGCGCAACGCGTGTTCCGCGGCGTACCGCCCAGCGGTGGCCTGGCCTTCACCAAGGACACGGTGTACCTGCGTGGCCTGGTGTCGGTGCACACCTTCTTCCGCCATATGCTGGCCGAAGACCGGCTGCAGGTCTGCCGCTGGTTGTTCGCTGGCAAGATGAGCCTGACCGATGCGATTGCGTTTGCGCCGCTGTTCGAGAGTGGGGTGCTGAAGCCACCGCGCTGGCTGCCGCACTGGGTGAGCCGGGCGAACGGACTGGCCGGCATGCTGGCGTTCTCGTTGTTCGCCAACCGGATACGGATGGACCAGCTGGCGCCGGAATGAAATGCGTTGGCGGACCCGCCAGCGCCTGCCTGCTATCGGTGGGGAGGAGTCGGGGCACCCTGGCCAGGACACGCAAAAGCCCCTCCATGGTGCTCGATGGCGCCATCCATGGCGCCAACGGTCCTGTCCAGGGCCACCCGCCGCCTCTGGACAGTTTCCTGCGAGCTCGGCCAAAAGCCTGTGCCGTGCAGTGTCATCTGCATCAACGAAAACGCCGGGCAGAGCCCGGCGCTTCGCACCCCGTCTGGTGGAGAGCCCCCCTTCTGTTAAGGGGGGCGCGCCGACGGCGCGGGGGATAGGAGGGATGCGCGTGCAGTTCTGATGAACCGCAGGGCGGTTCGTCAGAACTGCCCACCGAAGGTGAATTGCAGGCGTTCGATCTTGTCGTCGTCTTCCTTCTTCAGCGGGAAGGCGTAGCTGATCGAGATCGGACCGACCGGGGCGCGCCACAGCAGGGCCACACCGGTGGACACGCGCAGTTCGTTGGCCTTGAAGTTCTTGGTGCCGTTGTAGACGTTGCCGAAGTCGACGAAGGCCGACACGCGCGCCGACGGGCTGTCGAACAGGCGCGGGAAGTACGCTTCGACCGAACCGACGGTCTTCAGCGAACCACCCAGCGGCTGGCCTTCCGGATAGCCGTTGGTGGCCTCGCGCGGGCCGAGGGTGTTGTCCTCGAAGCCGCGCACCGAGTTGGTACCACCGGCATAGAAGTTCTCGAAGAACGGCAGGCCACTGGCGGTGACGGTGCGGGTCTTGCCGTCGGCATCGGTGACCGTACGGGTGTAGTCCTTGCCGTAGGCGTCGCCGTAGCCCACTTCGGCGCGGGTGTTGATCACCAGCGACGGCATGATCGGCCAGTACTTGCTGATCTGATAGTTCAGCTTGTAGTACTCGATGGTCGAGCCCGGCAGCGTGGTTTCCAGGCCGATGCGCTGGTAGGTGCCGCGGGTCGGCATGAAGTAGTCGTTACGGGAGTCGCGGGCCCAGCCCAGCTCCGTGCGCCACGCGTGGAAGGTACGGGTGCCGACCGCATCGATGTAATCGATGATCGATGGCGGGGTCGAGCCCGGGTAGGTGGTGATCTGGTTGCTGTCGATGCCGAACATCAGCGAGACGGTATCGGTCTCGGTGATCGGCACGCCGAACACCACCTGTGCCGAACCATTGGTGCTGTTGTACTGCGCGGTGTTGAAGTCGGAGTAGTCCAGTTCGCGCCAGGACAGGTTGTAGCCCAGCGACACGCCGTCATCGGTGAAGTACGGATTGGTGTAGCTGAAGCCATAGCGCTGCAGGTAGCTGCTGCGCGAGGCTTCGACCGACACGCGGTTGCCGCCGCCGAGGAAGTTGTTCTGCGACAGCTGCACCGAGGTGGTCATGCCGTAGGACTGCGAATAGCCCAGGCCGAACACGAAGCTGCCGGAGGTGGTTTCCTTGACGTTGTAGACGACGTCGACCTGGTCGTTGCTGCCGCTGACCGCCGGGGTTTCGACGTCCACCGACTCGAAGTAGCCCAGGCGCTGCAGGCGGATCTTGGAACGGTCGATCGCGGCCTGCGAGTACCAGCTGTTCTCGAACTGGCGCATTTCGCGACGCATCACTTCGTCGGAGGTGCGGGTGTTGCCACGGAACAGGATGCGGCGCACCGACACGCGCGGGCCCGGCACGACCTGCATGTTGATCGCCACGGTCTGGTCGGGGCGGTTGGTGGTCGGGATCGGGTTCACCTTGGCGAACGCGTAGCCGATGTTGGACAGCGAATTGGTGATGGTGTCCGAGCTGAACTCCAGCAGTGCACGCGAGAACGTGTCGCCGGACTTCTGGATCACCATGCGCTCGACGTCCTCCTGCGGGAGGATGGTGTCGCCGCTGACCTTGATCTCGGAGATCTTGTACTGCGCGCCCTCGGTAACGCCCGCGGTCAGGAACATGTCGCGCTTGTCGGGGCTGATCGAGACCTGGGTGGAATCGATGCTGAAGTCGACATAGCCGCGGTCCAGGTACCAGGAGTTGAGCTTTTCCAGGTCGCCGGACAGCTTTTCCTTGGAGTACTGGTCGTCACGGCGGTACCACGACGCCCAGTTGTGCTCCCTGGACTCCCAGGTCTCCAGGATGTCCTTGCTCTCGAACTTCTCGGTACCGACCAGGTTGACGTGACGGATCTTGGCCGCCTTGCCTTCCTTGATGGCGATCGCGATGTCCACGCGGTTGCGGTCCAGCGGGCTCACGGTCGGGGTGATCTCGACGGTGTACTTGCCACGGTCGTTGTACTGGCGACGCAGTTCCTGGGTCACGCGGTCCAGGCTCAGGCGGTCGAAGGTGCCGCCTTCCGTCAGGCCGATGTCGGACAGGCCCTTCAGCAGCTGCTCGGACTTGATGTCCTTGTTGCCGGTGACGGTCAGCTTGTTGATTGCCGGGCGTTCCTTGACGGTGACCACCAGGATGCTGCCCTGGCGATCCAGCTGCACGTCTTCGAAGAAGCCGGTCTTGTACAGGGCGCGGATCGTCTCGCCGACCTTGTTGTCGGTGATGGTCTCGCCACGTTCCACCGGCAGGTAGGTGAACACCGTGCCCGAGCTGATGCGCTGCAGGCCATCGACGCGGATGTCGCTGACAGTGAAGGGCTCGGCTGCCTGGGCCAGGGCGGGAGCGCCGGTGACGGCGGCGAGGGCGAGGGCCAGCAGGCGGCGATTGGGGAGTCGCGTCATGTCACGTCCGGTAGGAAGGTCGATTTCATTGGTGCGGGATGCCGACGCTGTAGACGGCAACAACGTGGAAAAGTTCATCGCGGGACCAGGCCGAGGATGTCGTTGTAGAACGCCAACCCCATCAGCCCGGCCAGCAACGCCAGGCCGATGTATTGGCCGGCGGCGATGGCACGCTCGCTCAGCGGGCTGCCCTTGACCAACTCGATAAGGTAATACAGCAGGTGCCCGCCGTCCAAGATCGGGATCGGCAGCAGGTTGATGATGCACAGGCTGAGCGACAGCAGGGCAAGGAACTGCAGGAACCAGTCGAGGCCGCGCTTGGCCGAGACATTGGCCACGCGGGCAATGGTGACCGGCCCGGAAACGTTCTGCAGCGAGGCTTTGCCGGTGACGATGCGACCCATCATGCCCAGCGAGTCGGCGGCCAGGCGGCCGGTTTCGCGAACGGCCACGGTCACCGCGTCGAGCGGTCCATAGCGCAGCAGGGTGTCGTAGGCGGGGCTGTAGGTGGTGGGGAAACCGACGCCGATCTGCCAGACCGGGTTGCCCTTGCCATCCTTGCCCTGTCGCGGTGTCACTTCCAGCGCAAGGCGTTCGCCGCCGCGCAGGACCTCGATCATGCCCGGGCCACCGGCGCGGCCCAGGGCCTGGATTTCGCCGATGACCTGGTCGACGCTGTCGATGCGCTGGCCATCGATCGCCACGATCAGATCACCCGGCTGCAGCTGCCCGGCGACCGCCGAATCGGCGGTCAACGAGTCGACCAGCGCCGGCTGCAGCCAGGATTGCCAGTACAGGCCGGCCAGGATCGGTACCCGCCGTTCATCGAATCCGGCCGGCAGCTGCGACAGCGGCAGGGTACGCACGCGCACCTGGTCGGCAGGGTCGAGCACTTCCAGCTTCACGTCGCGGCGGTCCATCGCCGCCGCAGTCAGTGCCATGCTGGCATCGCCCAGCGTGACCACCTGGCGGTCATCCACCCGCAGCACGCGGTCGCCGCTGAGCAGCCCGGCCGTGGCGGCGATGCCGCTGACCCGGCCGATGGTCGGCGAATAATCCTGCTTGCCGATCACGAACATCGCCCACAGCAGCAGGATGCACAGCAGCAGGTTGGCGATCGGGCCGGCGGCGACAATCGCGATGCGCTGCCAGACGGTCTTGTGGTTGAAGGCCTGGCCGCGCTCGTGCGGATGGACTTCGACCTCGCGTTCGTCGAGGAATTTCACGTAGCCGCCCAGCGGAATGGCGGCGATGGCGAACTCGGTGCCGTGCCTGTCGCGGCGTGACCACAGCGGGCGGCCAAAGCCGACCGAGAAGCGCAGGATCTTGACCCCGCACAGGCGGCCGACCCAGTAATGCCCGAATTCGTGGAACGTGACCAGCAGCCCGAGGCTGACAATCATCCACCAGACCGATCCGATGAAGTCAGTCATGCAGGCTCACAGTGGCGGGCAGAGGCGGCGTCGTCATGCGGGGCGAGGCAATCGTTCAGGCGGCGTCGATGGCGTTCAGGGTCAGCTGGCGTGCCCGCTGGTCGGCGGACAACAGGACCTCCAGTGTATCGGCTGCTTGGGTCGGCAGTGTTGAAAGAGCGTTAGCAACCAGCTCCGGGATGGTCAGGAAACCGATCCGGCCCTGAAGAAACGCTGAAACCGCCTCTTCATTGGCAGCGTTCAGCACCGCCGGTGCGGTTCCGCCCGCCTGCATCGCCTGCCAGGCCAGGGCCAGGCAGGGGAACGCGTCGGTGTCCGGGGCCTCGAAATCCAGCCGGCCCTGGGCCAGCAGATCCAGCCCGGCCACGCCAGACTCGATGCGCTGCGGCCAGCCGAGGCCGACCGCAAGCGTGGTGCGCATGTCCGGCAGGCCCATCTGCGCCAGGGTCGAGCCGTCCACGAACTCGACCAGCGAATGCACCAGGCTCTGCGGATGCACCAGCACCTCGATGCGCTCGCCGGGCACCGCGAACAGGTGATGTGCCTCGATGACTTCCAGGCCCTTGTTCATCAACGTCGCCGAATCGACCGAGATCTTCGGCCCCATCGACCACTTCGGGTGTGCCACCGCCTGCGCCGGGGTGACCTGGGCCAGCTCGGCACGGCTGCGGCCACGGAACGGGCCGCCGGAGGCGGTCAGCAGGATCCGGCGTACGCCGGCCCCCTCGATGCTGGCATCGCGCGAGCGCAGGCACTGGAAGATCGCGCTGTGTTCGCTGTCGATCGGGATGATTTCGGCGCCGGCACGTTCGGCGGTGCGGGTCAGCAGCTCGCCGGCCAGCACCAGCGACTCCTTGTTGGCCAGCAGGATGCGCTTGCCGGCCGCTGCGGCGGCCAGGGTCGAGGACAGCCCGGCGGCGCCGACGATGGCCGCGACCACGGTGTCGCAGGCATCGCTGGCGGCCAGCTGGTCCAGTGCGGCGGCACCCGCATGGGCCTCGGTGGACAGCCCAGCCTCGCGCAGGCCATCGCGCAGCCCGGCGAACAGCGACTCGTCAGCGATCACCGCGTGCTCGGGTTCGTGCTGGCGGCACAGTGCCAGCAAGGCCTGCAGCTGGCGGCCGGCAGCCAGCACGGTCGCCCGGTAGCGCTGCGGGTGGCGGGCGATCACGTCCAGCGTGGAGGCACCGATCGAGCCGGTGGCGCCGAGAACGGCGACCCGGCGCAGGTCTGCAGCAGCATTCATGGTCAGAACCCGAAGATTTCCTTGCCCAGCGCGAACACCGGAACGGCGGCGAGGACGCCGTCGACACGGTCGAGCACGCCGCCATGGCCCGGAATCAGGTGGCCCGAGTCCTTGGCACCGGCGTGGCGCTTGATCAGGCTTTCGAACAGATCGCCCAGCACCGACGCGAACACCGCCACCACCGAGGTGATCAGCAGGCCCGGCAGGTGCGCGACGTCGATGCCCGCCACCCAGCCCAGGCCCACGGCCACGGCAACACCGGCCAGCAGGCCGCCGAACAGGCCTTCCCAGGTCTTGTTGGGGCTGATGCGCGGGGCCAGCTTGTGCTTGCCGAAGTGTCGGCCGGCGAAATAGGCGCCCGAATCGGCTGCCCAGACCAGGGCCAGCGCGGCCAGCAGCCACAGGTGGCCCTGCTTGCCCGGCGGATCGCCGCCGGCATGGATCAGCACCAGTGCGGCCCAGGCCGGCACGATGGCCAGGGTGCCGGCCAGCATCTTCACGATCCGCGAGGGCGCCGTCGGCTGTGCGCCGAAGTTGAAGAAGCGCAGCCAGACCAGCGCGGCCAGCCACCAGGCGACACCGGCCAGTGTCGTGATCTGGAACAGCACCAGCGTGCTGCCATCGGCCCACACCAGCAGCACCATCAGCAGCAGGTTCAGCACCAGCAGCACGGTGCGCGCCAGGGTGTCTTCGATGCCGGCCAGCTTCAGCCACTCCCACAGGCCGATCAGCAGCACGGCGGCAGCGGCGGCGGCCAGCCATTGCGTCGGCAGCAGCAGGATCGCGGCAATGGCCACCGGCGCCATGATCAGCGCGGCGAGTACTCGGGTCTTGGTCATGGGCTGGAGGTCTCGGTGGCCAGTGCGGCGATCTGGGCGCTGGTCAGACCGAAACGACGCTCGCGGCTGGCGTAGGCGTCCAGCGCCTGCTGCAGCAGTTCGGCATCGAAGTCCGGCCACAGGGCCTCGGTGAACCACAGCTCGGTGTAGGCCAGCTGCCACAGCAGGAAATTGCTGATGCGGGTATCGCCGCCGGTGCGGATGAACAGGTCCGGGGCCGGCAGGTCGGCCAGGGCCACCTGGCTGCCCAGCAGCGATTCGTCGATCTGTTCGGGCAGCAGGCGGCCCGCGGCCACTTCCACGGCCAGGGCGCGCGCGGCACGGGCGATATCCTGGCGGCCACCGTAGCTGGCGGCGATCGACAGGGTCAGGGTGGTGTTGTCAGCGGTGCGCTGCTCGGCCAGCTGCATGCGGCTGACCAGGCCGGCACCGAAGCGCTCGCGTTCACCGATGAAGCGCACGCGCACGCCACGCCGGTGCAGCTCGTCCACTTCGCGGTCGAGCGCGCCGAGGAACAGCTTCATCAACGCATCGACTTCTTCCTGCGGCCGGCCCCAGTTCTCGCTGGAGAACGCGAACAGGGTCAGCGCGGGAATGCCCAGTTCAAGGCAGCGCTCGATGGTGCGGTTGACCGCGCGCGCGCCGGCACGGTGGCCGATCACGCGCGGGCGGCGGCGCTGCTGCGCCCAACGGCCGTTGCCATCCATGATGATGGCAACGTGGCGGGGCAGGGCAGCCGGCAACGGAGGCGGGACTGAAGGCATCGACTTCAGACCGACAGCAGTTCTTTTTCCTTGTCGGCGACGACCTTGTCGACGTCCTTGATGTTGGCGTCGGTCAGCTTCTGGATGTCGTCTTCGCCGCGCTTCTTCTCGTCTTCGCTGATCGCCTTGTCCTTGACCAGCTTGGCGATTTCCTTGTTCGCGTCCTGACGGATGTTGCGGATCGCGATCTTGGCGCCTTCACCTTCCTTCTGCACCTGCTTGGCCAGCTCCTTGCGGCGCTCTTCGGTCGGCGGCGGCATGTTGATGCGGATCGCGGCGCCCAGCGTGTTCGGGGTGAACTCGTGGTTGTACAGCCCCTTCTCGATTTCCTTGATCATGCTCTTGTCGAAGGGCGTGACCAGCAGCGAGTGGGCATCGGCGTTGGAGATCGAGGCGACCTGGTTCAGCGGGGTGCTGGCATTGCCATAGGCATTCACCGTCACGCGGTCCAGCAGGGCGGGAGTGGCACGCCCGGTGCGGATGGAGGTGAGGGTGTGCTTCAGAGCGTCGATGCTCTTGGCCATGCGCGTCTGCGCGTTGTTCTTGATGTCGTTGAGCATCGCCCGGTCCTGGATGTATCTGGAATCGGGCGATTATAGGCGAATACGGGACGCTGCCGGGCCTGGATCGGCCCGGTTGTCGCCTCGCGCTCAGGCTCAGGCCTGATCGCGGCCCTGGACCAGGGTGCCGATGTTCTCGCCGTTGAGGATCTTCAGCAGCTCGCCCGGCTGGCCCATGTCGAACACGCGCATCGGCAGGTCGCTGTCACGGGCCAGGGCGAAGGCGGCGGTATCCATCACTTCCAGGCCGCGGCGGATCACTTCGTCGTAGCTCAGGCTGTCGAAGCGCACCGCGTCGCTGTGCTTGTTCGGGTCCTTGTCGTACACGCCGTCGACCTTGGTGGCCTTCAGCAGCAGGTCGGCGCCGATCTCGATCGCGCGCAGGGCGGCGCCGGAATCGGTGGTGAAGAACGGGCTGCCGACGCCGGCGGCGAAGATCACCAGGCGGCCCTTTTCCAGGTGGCGGATGGCGCGGCGGCGGATGTAGTCCTCGCACACGTCGTTGATCTTGATCGCGCTCATCACGCGGGCCTTGGCGCCCAGCTTCTCGAGGGCGTCCTGCATGGCCAGGGCGTTGATGACCGTGGCCAACATGCCCATCTGGTCGCCGGTGACCCGATCCATGCCGCCAGCGGCCAGGCCGGCACCGCGGAAGATGTTGCCGCCGCCGATCACCAGGGCCACTTCGGCACCGGCCTGCTGGGCTTCGATGACCTCGCGGGCCAGGCGGTTGATGATCTTCGGGTCGATGCCGTAGTCCTCATCTCCCATCAGCGCCTCCCCGGACAGTTTCAGAAGGATGCGGCGATAGGCGAGCTTGGACATGGGGACCTCGGGTGCGTGGAAATCGCGGGCGATTCTACGCGCATGCAGCGTCCTGCCAAAGTGTTTTGTGCACTGCGGCGCAAAATTCCGGCGTTTGCCCCGGCCAGCCGGGGCTCCCCGTTCAGCCCAGCTCGGCGCCAGCGGTCGCCGACAGCTCGTCGTGGCCAAGAGCGCCAGGGGAGCGGGCGATCACCCGGTTGCGGCCGAGATTCTTGGATCGGTACAGGACGTCGTCCGCCGCGCGCAGCAGGTCCTGCACGTCGGCGAAGCGCTCGTAGCCGCCCTGGGTGGCCACGCCGGCCGAGAAGGTGACGAACAGCGGGCCGCCTTCCAGCTCGGCCATCGGCGTGGCGACGATGTTGGCCAGCACCCGGCGGATCACGTCCAGTGCCACGGTTTCGCTGGTATTGGGCAGCAGTGCGACGAATTCCTCGCCACCGAAGCGGGCCACGGTGTCGCTGTTGCGCAGCTGGCCCTGCAGCTTGCCGGCGAAGGCGCGCAGCACCTCATCACCGGTCAGGTGGCCATGCGCGTCGTTGATCTTCTTGAAATCGTCCAGGTCGATGAACGCCACCGACAGCGGCCAGCCCTGGCGGCCGGCACGCAGGAACTCCTGCTCGAGCACCGCTTCCAGCTGGCGGCGGTTGAGCACGCCGGTCAGCGCGTCGCGATGGGCCTGGTCGGCCAGGCGCTTGGCCCGGGCTTCGAATTCGTCGGCGCGGCGGCGCGCCTGGTCGGCATCCTGCAGTTCGCGCAGGTTGCGCAGGGTGGCCAGCTCCTGTGCGTGGTCGATCAGTTCACGCACACGCGAAGGCGAGTTCAGCCCAGCCTCGAACAGGCTGGCGATGTCCGGCAGGGCCTCGCTGATGCGGGCGAGCACCTGGTCGAAGCGGGCGCTGTCCAGTTCCAGGTGGTCGTGCACCTGCTGCAGGGCGCGTTCGCGGGCGGTGTCGGCATCCTCGTCCAGCCAGATGTCGGCGACGGCGCCGGACAGCTGCACGCAGGCCTGGAAGGGCGATTCGACCGCATCCTGGTCCTCGCTGTGGCTGATGCTCTCCACCAGATAGCGCGGCAGGCCCCATTGCTCGGCCACCCAGGCGCCGACGTCGGCATGGCTGCAGCCCAGTTCCTCGCGCTCGCGCGCGACCAGGTCGGTGTTGTCGCGCGCTTCGCGCAGCAGGGGCAGGTAGCGTTCCGATTCGGCCTGGGCCAGGCACAGCACGCCCAGGTCCTGCAGCAGGCCGGCCAGCATCAGTTCTTCCAGGCGGCGCAGGCCGCGGGCCTGTCCCAGTTGGCTGGCGGCCAGGGCGCTGAGGATGCTGCGCTTCCAGGCGCGCTGGCGCAGGTCGTGGCCCTCGCCACTGCCGCCGGTCAGGCCCTGGGTGACGGTGAAGCCGAGGGCCAGGCTGATCGTGGCGTTCAGGCCGAGCATGGTCAGCGCCTGGCCGAGGTTCTCGATCCGGCGCCGGCTGGCGTACAGGGGGGAATTGGCGATGCGCAGCATGCGAGCGCTCAACGCCATGTCGATGGCGATGATGTCGGCGGCGGTGGCGATGTCCGCTTCCGGGTCCTGGGCCAGTTCGATGATGCGCAGGGCAATACCGGGTGGCGAAGGCAGGTTGCGGCAGAGCGCCAGGGCAGCTGTCAGCTCGGGAGGCATGTCGGGTCGTTCAATTCCATTGGGACAAGAATACCTAGGAATGCATCACAGTCCGCAATTTTCGTTCCTGCTAAATGACTGCGGTTTCCCTGCGCCGAGTATCGGCTTGATTGGTGCGCAACGCAAAGGTCCCTGGGCGCCGGTGTCGGTGTGCGCACCAACGGTGCGCACCCACGGGTGCAGTGGGCATAAAAAAAGAGCCGCGGTTTCCCGCGGCTCCTTCTGGTCGCTTCACAGCCGGAGGGCTGGAATCAGACCTGCATCGCCTTGGCGACTTCGGCGGCGTAGTCTTCCACCACCTTCTCGATGCCTTCGCCCACGATCAGCAGCTTGAAGCCCGCCACGTCGGCGCCGGCGGCCTTGACCACCTGCTCGACGGTGGTGTCGCCCAGCACGTAGGTCTGGCCGTACAGGGTCACGTCGCTGACGATCTTGTTGATCTTGCCGCTGATGATCTTTTCCAGGATGTCGGCCGGCTTGGACTTGTCCTTCTCGGACATCTTCGCCAGTTCGATTTCCTTTTCCTTCTCGACGAACTCGGCCGGCACATCGGCAGCCTTGTTGTGCGGCGGCTTCAGCGCGGCCACGTGCATGGCCAGGCCACGGGCCAGCTCGACGTCGCCGCCGACCAGGTCGACCAGCACGCCGACCTTGCCGTTGGTGTGGACGTAGGCGCCGATGGTGTTGTTGCCATCCACCTTCACCATGCGACGGATCTGGATGTTCTCGCCCAGGGTCTGCACGGCGGTGGCGCGGGCTTCTTCAACGGTGCGGCCATCGGCCAGCTTGGCAGCCTTCACGGCTTCGACGTCGTTGGCGCCCGATGCCAGGGCAGCAGCGGCGACGGCGTTGACGAAGGACTTGAAGTTGTCGTCGTTGGCGACGAAGTCGGTTTCCGAGTTGACTTCGACCAGCACGGCCTTGCCGCCATCCTGGGCCAGGCCCAGGCGGCCTTCGGCAGCCACGCGGTCAGCCTTCTTGTCGGCCTTGGCAGCGCCGGACTTGCGCATGGCTTCAGCAGCGGCGTTGATGTCGCCGTTGGCTTCGGTGAGCGCCTTCTTGCATTCCATCATGCCGGCGCCGGTGCGCTCGCGCAGTTCCTTGACCAGGGAAGCAGTGATTTCCACGGGATTACCTCACGAAAGAAAGGGGTTGGGCCGGCATGGTGGCCGGCCCGTGTGACACGGTCCTGTCACGCGCCAAGGGCTGCGCGCAGGGAGGGTGGACGCCGGGCGTCCACCCCGGGGCCTGGATCAGGCCTGGGCGTCGTCGCCCTTCTTGGCGGCCTTCTTCGCCGGAGCGCGGCGGGCCGGCTTGTCTTCGCCTTCAGCAGCGGCTTCAGCGAACTCTTCCTCACGCACCGAGGCGGCGTGCGGAGCAGCAGCCTTGCCTTCCAGCACGGCGTCGGCCGCAGCGCGGGCGTACAGCTGCACGGCGCGGATGGCGTCGTCGTTGCCCGGGATGGCGTAATCAACCAGTTCCGGGTTGTAGTTGGTGTCGACCACGGCGATGACCGGGATGCCCAGCTTCTTGGCTTCCTTGATCGCGATGTCTTCGTGGCCGATGTCGATCACGAAGATGGCGTCCGGCAGGCGGTTCATGTCCTTGATGCCGCCCAGCGAGGCTTCCAGCTTGTCGCGCTCGCGACGCAGGCCCAGCACTTCGTGCTTGACCAGCTT
This sequence comes from Stenotrophomonas maltophilia group sp. Smal17, assembly GCF_030237045.1. NCBI lineage: Bacteria > Pseudomonadati > Pseudomonadota > Gammaproteobacteria > Lysobacterales > Lysobacteraceae > Stenotrophomonas > Stenotrophomonas maltophilia group sp. Smal17. The sequence continues at coordinate 19,505 of NZ_JASJSU010000016.1, read as the reverse complement.
CTCGAAGGTGCCGTCGGTTTCACCGGCTTCCAGTTCCTTCAGGCGGGCAACCGACTGCTTGACGGTACGGAAGTTGGTCAGGGTGCCGCCCAGCCAACGCTGGTTCATGAACGGCATGCCGCAACGCTCGGCTTCTTCCTTGATGGTTTCGCGGGCGCTGCGCTTGGTGCCCAGGAACAGGACGGTGCCGCGCTTCTGGGCCACCGACGAGATGAAGTTCATCGCGTCGTTGAACAGCGGGACGGTCTTTTCCAGGTTGATGATGTGGATCTTGCCGCGGGCGCCGAAGATGTACGGAGCCATCTTCGGGTTCCAGTAGCGGGTCTGGTGGCCGAAGTGGACGCCGGCTTCCAGCATCTGACGCATGGTGACCTGGGGCATTGCAATACTCCTGATATGGAACCAGCGATTCCGCCCGCGGGGATAGGTGTGCGGGACGCGTGGAAGCGCGATCGGTTCCGGGGTTGGGCTTCCCTGTTGCCTCCGTGGCCGAACTCCTCGCGGAGCACCCCGGCACGGATGGGGGCAGCAGGTGTGGATTCACCGGTGACGTCCGGTGTGGACGGGTCCCGCGCACGCAGGCGGCAGGAATCCGGTCGATTATAGCCCGCCCGGTGCGTTTGCTGCAATTGCCGGGTCCGGCGTGGACAGTTCGACCACGCGGCCGTCCTGCAGGCGGGCCTGGAAATGGCCGCCGGCATAGCCGCGGGCATGGGCGGGCAGCGCCCAGTGGCGCTCCTGGCCCGCCAGCACATAGCCGGCCAGGCCGGGCAGCAGTACGAGGCGCCGGCCATCGTCGGCAACGAAGGCGAGGTCGTGCAGGCGGGCGTGGAGGGTACCCGAGTTGGTCAGTCGCAGGGTAGGGTGCGACGGCTCGGGGCCGACCTCGGACCGCAGCTGCGGCTGCGCCAGCGGCGCGGCATGTCCCTGGAACAGGGGCAGCGAGTAGCGCGGCAGGCCAGGCGCGCTGGGCGCGAGCACGACCCGGTAGGCCCGTTCGCTGGCCACGGGAGACGGCAGGCGCGGCAGCAGCCAGACGCGCTGGCGAGCGCCTGCTGGCAGGTCCAGCTGGACCGGGCTGGCCACGATCTGGTCGCTGGGGCGCAGTCGCTCGGTGTCCGCCTGCTGCTCCCAGGCCAGGATCCTCACCTGGCCCTGCCAGCGACCCGGGCCGGGGTTGTACAGCCACAGCGCGGTATGGCCGCCGTCGGCTGGCAGCTGCAGCGTAGTCGGCAGCAGGTCCAGCGCCGCGGCCGACGGCGCCAGCAGCAGCGCGAGCAGGGTCAGCCGTGTGCGCATCAGTAGATGACGGTCACGGCAGGCGCTGCGTCGTCGTCGGCGGCCGGCGGGGCAAGGTCGCGGACCTGGGATGGCAGCTGCGGTGCATCGCTGCGCTGATGCGGGGATGGGCAGTGGTCGCCGCCGGTATCACCGCTGCAGGCTTCGACCACGGTCAGCTGGATCTGCACGGTACTGCTGCTGGGGTCGGCCCACGCGGGCGTACTGGCGACCAGCATCGCCCCGATCAGAAGTGCGCGAACCACCTGCCATCCCGTGTGTCGAAAGACTCGTTGCGCGGTATCGGCCGGATCGGCAGGAACTGTAGAGTCGAGCTTGCTCGACTGCGCCATCTGCCCGGTGGGGGCCGACCGCAGGTCGGCACGCGCGTCAATAGGTGATCGTCACCTGCACCAGATCGTTGTAGGCGCCGGCAGGGGGCTGGCCGGTGACCGGCGGCACCCGGCCATAGATGGTCAGCTGCTGCGCACTGCCACTTCCGGTGCCGCCAACGGTATCGACGTTGAGGGTGTTGCCCCAGCGCAGGCTGCGTGCCGAATCGCGGTACAGCTCATAGGTGAGGTAGTAGGTGCCGGTGCCAAGGGTGGTGGCCATGCGCCGCGTGCTGGTAGCGGCGGGGTTGTTCTGGCCGTTGTTCAGGCTGATCTGGTAGGCGGTGTTCTTCAGGCAGGTCAGCGTCAGCGTGGCGGTCTGGTCGATGTTGGCGGGAATGCCACCGGTGACGTTGCCGAAGTTCATGTTGGTGGTGACGTAGCTGCCGCACTGCGGCAGCACGTTGGCGGTGGCGGTGAAGCTGAACGCGGCGCTGGCGCTGTTGGTGCCGGTGGCGCCGCCATTGCAGTTGGCCGGCACGGTGGCGGTACCGAGCAGCACTTCGTTCCAGGCCCAGGTCAGTACCACGCTGGCGCCGCTGAAGGTGCTGCTGTACGCACCCGAGGCCAGCACCTGGTTGGCCGGGATCTGGGCGAACAACTGCGTGGCCTGCGTGCCGTTGCCGCCGGTCAGGGGCACGTTGTAGGTCAAGGTCAGTTCCTGCGCTGGCGGTGTGCCGCGCGGGGTCAAGCCGGTCACCTGGCTGAAGTTGGAGGTGTTGTAGAGCTGGAAATTCATGCTGTCGCTGGTGCCGGTCTTCATCGTCCGCCAGCTGGCGCTGCTGCCGCCACCGCTGCCGGCGCCGATGCCCACGCACACCCGCACCCCGGTGGTGGCCAGCAGGCTCAGCGCGGAGGTGGTGCAGTTCACCGTGATGTTGAGCGTGCCCGTGGTTGCGCCCGGCGCATTGCTGTTGACGTTGCCGAACGGCAGTGTCGGGTCGGCGATGGCCGTGCAGACCGCGACGGCGCGCGCCGGTGTCGCGGCCAGCAGCCCGGCCACCAGCAGCAGGCCAAGCAGCAGCATCCTCATGGCGCCACCTCCGGGATGCAGTGCAGCGGTGCCGGCTGCGGCCGGGCGCCGGACGCCACCACCCTGGGCAGGTCCGGCACCTTCAGCCGGCACTGGCCGCGGCTGGTGGTGACGTACAGCATGCTGCCGGCGGCCACATCCTCGAGGTAGAGCAGGCCGTCATAACCAACGGTCGCCTGGCGGCCATCGGGCAGCTGCACTTCGCTGCCGACCTCCAGTGGTTGGCCGTCCATGCCCAGCAGGGTCAGGCTCAGCGAGGGCCGCGATCGCAGCTGGAACGTGACCCGGGTGCCCGCGCGCTGGCGCGGCGTCACCCAGTCCTCGATGCGGTCGGCGCGCATGTCCTCGGGCAGGTCGAGGGTGTCGATCGAGACCCGGTTGCGCTGCCACGACAGCAGCGGGCTGACCAGCAGCAGGCCGCGATCATCGGTGACGCCGATCAGGCGGTTCTCCAGTCGTACCGGCACGCCGCCGACGCCGTTGGTGCTGATCACCGCGAACGCGTCGGAGACCTCGCGGGTGGCGAAGGCGTGCCCGCCCATCCACACCAGGCTGCCGCTGGCACTGGCGTAGGCATAGTTGAGGCCGCCCTGGCGCGACGCACCGAACGAGTAGCGGCCGACATCGTTGAGGATGCCGACCTCGGCCAGGCCACCATTGCCGTCTTCGCCATGACGGACCTGGGCGCGCCAGCCGACACCGCCGGCACTGCCATCGCCCGGCACGGGCTGGGTGACGTCGGCCACCCAGCTCTGGCTGTCGCCATTGCGCTGGCTGGACAGGCTGGCCTGGCGGTTGTTGCCGAGACTGGCGGTGACCGACAGATAGATGCTGCGGTCGTCGCTCTGGTCCAGGTTCTGGTTCACCGACAGGTAGGCCGACCAGCGCTGGCTCCAGGTGCGCGACCAGAACAGGCTGGCGTAGCGGTTGTCCTCGCCATCGGGATAGCGCAGGCGCAGGTAGCTGGCGCTGAGCGTGCCCAGCCGCAGCAGATCCATGCCGACCGTGGCCTGTTCGCTGATGCTCGGCGGCAGGTTGCCCTGCAGCGCGCCCAGGTCGCGGTAGTCGCCGTGGCTGCGCACGCTGCGCAGGTTGACGTTGAGGCGGCGGTTGTTCCAGCTGTAGCCCAGCGCCCATTGCCCGCCCTGCAGGCCGTGGTAGTCGCTGTGCGCGTAGGCGGCATTGAACACGCCGGCACTGCCGAGCAGCCACCAGCCGCCGAGGCCGGCCTGGGCCAGGCCACCGCCGCCTTCGGCATGTGCTTCGCCGGTGAATGCATCGCTGACGCCGCCGCGCCAGCTGGCGCTGGCAACCGTGCGGTCGTCGTAGGCGAACGAGCGCTGGCCGAAGTCTTCGCGCAGATGGCCAACGCCCAGCGACCAGTCCGACAACCCCTTGGCCAGCAGCTGCTGGGTGCCATAGAAGCTGAAATCCAGCGTCTGCATGCGGCCGAACGCATCGGTCACCACCACCTGCGCGCTGCCGGTACCGCTGATGCCGGGTTGCGCGGCCAGCTGGAACGGGCCGACCGGCACCTGGCCACTGTATTGGCGCAGGCCATCGACATACAGCTCGACCGTGGAGGGCACCACCGCCTGGCCGAGGAAACTGGGGGTGGGGGTCAGCACGCGATAGGGCTGCAGGCCATAGTTGCGGCCGATCTGCAGGCCGCCCAGGCGCACCGGCCGTGTCCAGTCGACGAAGCCGCTGTAGAAGTCGCCAACCTCCAGGGTCATTGCCTGGTCGGGGAAATCCAGGCTCCAGCGCGTATCCAGGCGCACGCTCTCGCCGCGCCAGCGGCGGTCGCTTGGCTGCTGGTAGCGACGGCTGATCGCGGTGTTCTCGAAGGTGCCGTTGCCGATGCCGAACAGGCGCAGTTCCGAGCTCAGGCTGAGGTTGCCGAGCGTATCCACCCGGCTGCCATACACGTCGTAGTTGAACAGCACGCCGGGCGACGCACTGCCAGCGGGTGCGCGCGCCTGCGGGCGGCTGAGCACGGTGGTCGGCAGGGTCAGCTGGTCCAGCGGTACGTCCAGTGCCAGGGTCTGCATGTGGGCGTCATAGCGCACCACCGCGCCGCTGATCTGGTCCAGGTACACCGGCGCGTCGCCGCTGGCATTGAAGCCGAGCTGTCGCAGCACTTCGGGACTGGCCTGCAGGCGACCGCGGTTGTCGGTGAATGGCAGCAGGCCGCGTGGCGTGCTGTTGAGCGATACGTCCAGATACAGCGTCTGGCTGGCGGTGAGCGGAGTGGGAGGCGGCAGGATGGCATCGGCGGACACGCCGGATACATCGGCAGCCCCGGTGGCTCCTGCGCCGGACACATCGGCGGCTTCGGTCGCCGCAGGAGCCAGGGCAGCAAGCAGCGCGCCCATCAACGCCTCAGCGAGCCGGTGGTGGCGACAGTGGCGTCTGTTCCGACTCGCCATTGAGCTTGGCCGTGATCTGGTCGTTGTCGCGGTCGATCGCCGTGCGTTCGAGTGGCCAGCGCATCACCTGGCCGGGCAGCACGTAGCCCAGCAGGCCGGGATGCACGATGCGCGGGCGCTTGGCGCTGCCCAGCGCGAGGTCGGCGATCTGCGCGTAGCTGTCGCCGGAATTGGACACCTCCACGCCGTCGCGGCCATCGTCCAGCCGCACCAGCCGGGCCTGCAGCCGCGCGGCCAGCTTGCCCGACGCCGGTTGCACGAATACCGGGATCGAATAGCGCAGCACGAACTGCATGCCGTCGGTGCGGGTGGACAGGTCCGGCACCTCGTCCACGATCAGCCGGTAGTACTGCTGGGCCGGCGGCGGCTCACGGGTGGGCCGCATCACCCGCACCAGCTGCTGCTGTCCGGCCGCCAGTTCCTGCATCGGCGGGGTGGCGACCAGTTCATCGGTGGGCAGCAGCTGTTCCTGCCCGTTCTGCTGGACCCAGCGGAACACACGCACCTGCAGCTTCACTGGTGAGGTGCCGCTGTTGGTCAGCCACAGTTCGCCGGCGCGTTGGCGGGCTTCCAGCTGCAGGCTGGTGGGGGCCACCTGCAGGCTGGTGGCCCCTGCCATGGGGGCCGCCAGCAGGCAGAGGGCGAGCAGCGCCACGCCGGTGGCGCGCCACGGGCGGGATCCGGCCATGCGGGCGTGCTCCATCAATAGGTGATCGTGGCGGTGACCGTATCCAGGTAGTTACCGGTGGCCGGGTTGTTGGTGCTCAGGTTCAGGATCTGGCCGTAGACGATGTAGGGCACCGCCAGGCCGGTGCCGATGCCGGCCTGGGTGTTGGTGCCGGTGGTGGCCCCCCACACCAGCGTGTGCGCCGCATCCTGATACAGCTGGTAACCGACATAGTTGTTGGCGGTCACCGCCGCATTGGTGTTCTTCATCCGGCGGGTGGTGACGTCATTGGCGGTACTGGCGTTGGCGCCCGCATTCAGCGAAATCGTGTACGGGGTCAGCGCCGAGCACTGCGCGGTCACCGTGCCCTGGCCCAGGGTGGGCGTGGCGGTGGTGGAGGCGGCGGTGCCGAAATCCACGTTGGTGGCCGCCGCGGCGGTGATGGTGCAGGCCTTGGTGACGATCAGGGTGACGTTGAAGGTGGTGGTGTCGGCGGCCAGCACCGGGCTGGACGCCAGGAGCCCGGCCATGGCCCAGGCCAGCGGGGAACGAACTGGGGATCGCATGGACAACCTCCCTGACCCGAAGGTCTGTTGAACAAGGCGAAGACGGCACGATCGGTGCCGCTTTGACGACGCTGGGGCCAGCTTAGGCAGCGCAAGTGTCTGTAATCCGTGATAAATAGGGACCCGAAAGGGCGGAGTTCGTCACGCTTTCACTTTCCTTGCCGGAACCGTGCATGGCCCGGATCGCCAGTTGGGTGGCGTTCGTTCAGATTGCGGCCGGATCAGCGATAATGGGCGCCATGAGCGTGAATCTGAAAACCCCGCAGGAAATCGAGATGATGCGCATCGCCGGCCGCCTGGCCAGCGAAGTGCTCGACATCGTCACCCCCCACGTCAAGCCCGGTGTCACCACCGAGGAACTGGACCGCATCTGCCACGACCACATCGTGAACGTGCAGGGCGCCATTCCGGCCAACGTTGGCTACCGCGGCTTCCCCAAGACCGTGTGCACCTCGGTCAACAACGTCATCTGCCACGGCATCCCCAGTGAAGGGAAGGTGCTCAAGGATGGCGACATCGTCAATATCGACGTCACCGTCATCAAGGACGGCTGGCACGGCGATACCAGCCGCATGTACTTCGTCGGCACGCCGTCGGTGATGGCGCGCCGCCTGGTGGAAACCACCTACGAAGCGATGTGGCGCGGCATCCGCGCGGTGCGCCCGGGCGCCACCCTGGGCGACATCGGCCATGCCATCCAGAGCTATGCCGAAGGCGAGCGTTTCAGCGTGGTGCGCGAGTACTGCGGCCACGGCATCGGCAAGGTCTACCACGACGAACCGCAGGTGGTGCATTACGGCCGCCCGGGCCAGGGCCTGGTGCTGCAGCCGGGCATGACCTTCACCATCGAGCCGATGATCAACGAGGGCACCCGCTACAACAAGGTGCTGCCGGACGGCTGGACCGTGGTGACCAAGGACCGCAAGCTGTCGGCGCAGTGGGAGCACATGATCGCGGTCACCGAGACCGGCGTGGATGTGCTGACCCTGTCGCCGGGCGAGTCGCAGGTCTCCTGAGGATGCTGCCGGCGAGTTCGCTGCTGGACACGCCGGCCGCGTCGCTCAACGACCCGGACTGGGCTGCTGCCGCGCGCCAGGCGCTGCAGCAGGCCGACGCGCGCCTGTACCGCCGCTTCGACCAGGGCGACAACATCGAGCGCCTGCTGGCGCTGCGCGCACGCGCTGCAGACCATCTGATCCGCCTGGCCTGGCAGCGCTGCCTGCCGGCCGACAGTAGCCTGTCGCTGTTCGCGGTGGGCGGCTACGGCCGTGGCGAACTGTTCCCGCGTTCGGACATCGACCTGCTGGTGTTCGGCGAGCCGCCGGCACAGCTGGCGCACGAAGCGGCATTGGCGCGCCTGTTCGCGCTGCTGTGGGACTGTGGATTGGCGGTCAGCCATGCCGTGCGCTCCGCTGCGCAATGCCGCGAGGCGGCGGCCGACCAGACCGTACTGACCGCGCTGATCGAGGCGCGCCCGATCCTGGCCGAAGAGGCCACGCGTCGCGCCCTGCGCGAGGCCATCGATGATCGCGAGTTGTGGCCGGCGCGTACGTTCTTCCTGGCCAAGCTGGAAGAACTGCGCAACCGCCACCAGCGCTTCGGTGATACCGCCGACAACCTGGAGCCGGACCTGAAGGATGGCCCCGGCGGCCTGCGCGATCTCAATACGCTGGGCTGGATGGCGCTGCGCGCCTTCGGCGTGCGCGACCTGGAGGCCCTGGTCGGGCTCGGTCACCTGGGCGCCGATGAAGCGGCCGCGCTCAAGCGCGAACGCGCGGTGCTGGCGCGGCTGCGCTTCGGCCTGCACCTGGTGGCGCGCCGCCCGGAAGAGCGCCTGCGCTTTGATTACCAGAAGACCCTGGCCGCGCGCCTGGGCTTTGAGGACGACGCCGAGAACCTCGGTGTCGAAAAGATGATGCAGGGCTTCTATCGCGCCGCACTGGTGGTGCGCCGGATCAGCGACCGCCTGCTGCAGCGCTTCGAGGAACAGTTCGATGGCGAGGCGCAGCCGGAACCGCTGACCGTGGGCTTTTCCCTGCGCCGTGGCTACCTGGCCGCAAACGAGGCCGACTGGCCGCGCGGCGACATCGGCCAGGTGTTCGCGCTGTTCGCCAGCTGGGCCAACAATCCGCAGGTGCGCGGCCTGCATTCGCTGACCGCACGCGCGCTGGCCGAAGCGCTGCCCGTGCTGCCGGCCTACGACGTGGCCGACGCCGATGCGCGCGAGCAGTTCCTGGCGTTGCTGCGTGGCCAGCGCCCGGTCGACACGCTTTCGCGCATGGCGCGGCTGGGCGTGCTCGGGCAGTGGATTCCCGCGTTTGCCCAGGTCAGTGGGCGCATGCAGTTCGACCTGTTCCATGTCTACACCGTCGACCAGCACACGCTGATGGTCCTGCGCAACATCGGCCTGTTCGCCAGCAGTCGTGCCGACGAGCGATTCTCGATCGCGCACGAAGTGTGGCCACGCCTGCGCAAGCCGGAACTGCTGCTGCTGGCCGGCCTGTTCCATGACATCGCCAAGGGCCGTGGCGGCGACCATTCGGAGCTGGGTGCGGTGGACGCGCGCGCGTTCTGCCAGGCCCATGCGCTGAGTGGTACCGATACCGAGCTGGTGGCATGGCTGGTCGAACAGCACCTGCGCATGTCAGTGACCGCGCAGAAGCAGGACATCGCCGATCCGGTGGTGATCCATCGCTTCGCCACCCTGGTCGGCAGCCGCGACCGCCTCGACTACCTGTACCTGCTGACCTGTGCCGACATCGCCGGCACCAGCCCGAAGCTGTGGAACGCGTGGAAGGACCGCCTGCTGGCCGATCTCTATTTCGCCACCCGGCGCGCGTTGCGCGAAGGGCTGGAACACCCGGTGCCAGCGGCCGAGCGCGTGGCCGAGGCGCGTGACAGCGTGCGTGCGCTGGTGCGCGAGCAGGGCTACGACGATGCCACCATCGACCGCCAGTTCGCGGTGATGCCCGACGAAGGCTTCATCCGGCTGCGGCCGGAGCAGCTGGCCTGGCAGGCGGCCGCGCTGGTGCCGGTGAAGCAGGGCCAGGCGCTGGTGAAGGTGCGCCGGATCAGCGTCGACGACCCGGCGCTGGAAGTGTTCGTGCATTCGCCGGACCGCGACGGCCTGTTCGCCGCCATCGTGATGACCCTGGACCGCAAGGGCTATGGCATCCACCGCGCACGCGTGCTGGATGGCCCTGCCGACACCATCTTCGATACCTTCGAGGTGAACCCGGCCGATACCTTCGCCGATGGCAGCAGCACCAACCTGGAGGCTGCGCTGCGCGAGGCGCTCAGCGGTGACCTGACCCGACTGCGGCCTTCGCGCCGGGTGGTGCCACGGCAGCTGCGCCATTTCCGCTTTGCCCCGCGCATCGAGTTCCGCGATGAGCCCGGCGCGACCCGTTTTGCCCTGGTCGCCCCCGACCGTCCCGGCCTGCTGGCCGACGTGGCGTTCGTGCTGCGCAACCAGGGCCTGCGCGTGCATGACGCGCGCATTGCCACATTCGGCGAACGCGCCGAAGACACTTTCGTGATCAGTGACGAACACGACCTCCCCCTGACTGAACCTGCCCGGCAGCAGCTGCATGACGCGATGCTGGCCTGCCTGGACCCTGATCGAAACGCCGGAGACCCCGCCTGATGGCCACCAAGCCCGCCAAGAAAACCGCCGCGACCCCGAAGAGCGCAGCGGCCAAGAAACCTGCCGCCGTGCCGGCCGCGAAGAACGCCGCTGCGCCGAAGAAGGCCGCTGCGGTGAAGGCCCCGGCGAAGAAGGTGGCTGCACCGAAGAAGGCGCCGGCCAAGAGCGCCGAAGCCGCGCGCGCCGAAACCATTGCCCGCAAGTCGCTGCGCAAGCCGGCCGCGCCGGGCGTGGAAGAGCTGAAGTTCGGCATCGAGAGCGCCTTCGAGCGCCGCGCCACGCTGACCCTGCATGAGCTGGAAGGCTCGACCAAGCCGCTGGTGAACCGGGTGATCGATGGCCTGGAAAGCGGTGAGTTCCGGGTTGCCGAGCCGGACGGCCATGGCGGCTGGAAGGTCAACGAGTGGCTGAAGAAGGCCGTGCTGCTGTACTTCCGCGTCAACGACATGGCGGTGGTCGATGCGCGCCCGGCGCCGTTCTGGGACAAGGTCGAATCGCGTTTCGCCGGCTATGACGAAGCGAAGTTCCGCCGTGGCGGCGTGCGCGTGGTGCCGGGTGCGATCGCCCGCCGCGGCACGTACTTCGGCAAGGACGTGGTGCTGATGCCGAGCTTCACCAACATCGGTGCCTACGTCGGCGAAGGCACGATGGTCGATACCTGGGCCACCGTGGGTTCCTGCGCGCAGATCGGCCAGCACTGCCACCTGTCCGGCGGCGCCGGCATCGGCGGCGTGCTGGAACCGCTGCAGGCCAGCCCCACCATCATCGAAGACCACTGCTTCATCGGTGCGCGTTCGGAAGTGGTGGAAGGCGTCGTGGTCGGCCACCACAGCGTGATCGGCATGGGCGTGTTCCTCAGCCAGAGCACGCGCATCTACAACCGCGCCACCGGCGAGATCAGCTACGGCTACATCCCGCCGTACAGCGTGGTGGTGTCCGGTTCGCTGCCGAGCAAGGACGGTACCCACTCGCTGTACTGCGCGGTGATCGTCAAGCAGGTTGATGCGAAGACCCGCAGCAAGACCAGCGTGAACGACCTGCTGCGCGGCCTGGCCGACTGAAGGTGATGGCGCCGGAAGACCTGGCGCAGTCCGCGATCTACCGGCATCCGTCCGACACCCTGTTCGGGCGGATGCTGCCTCGCCTGCTGCACGCCCCACGCTGGACCCGGCTGCGGCGTGCGCTGTCGCGGCGCTGGCCGATACCGGCGCTGGTCAGCGACGTGCGCGACGTGGTGTATGTGAGCTGGTGGGTCGATGTGCGCCATGCACCGCCACCGCCGCCGGGCCATCACTACGTCGTGCATGAAGGGCGTACGCCGTACACCATCCTCAGCTATCGCCATGGCCATTTCGGGCCCGGCATGGCCGGACCGCTGCGCGCGCTGATGCCCTCGCCACGCCAGAGCAACTGGCGCTGGTACCTGCGCCGGGACGATGCTCCGGACGGGACGCCGGTGGTGCTGTTCGACCGCAACGTGATGGACCAGCTGGCCTTCGTGGCCGGTGCACGCGCGTTCAGCGATGCGATGCAACCCCACCTGTCCACGCGTTTCGAACACCAGATACGCGCCGATGGCGGCGGGCAGACCTGGATCGAAGGCGGGCAGGGCAGTGCCCCGGCGCTGCATCTGCAGTGGCGCGCCGCCGAAGGCTGGAACCCTTCGGCATGGGCCGGGTTCTGCGATGGCCATGACGCGCGGTTGCGATTCCTGACCTGCCAGGACGAGGCCATTGCACGTACCTGCGATGGGCGCTGGGCCAGCACCCGCATCGATCTGCCGGTGGATACCACCCAGCTGCAACCGCTGCAGCTGGAGGGCGGAGCGCACTGTCCGCGCCTGCAGGCGATGGGCGTGAACCTGGCCGAAGGGCTGGCGCTGCGGCTGCCGGCGGTGCCGTTCCGGGTCGTGTCCGAGCGCCTGTTGTGAGATTCTGGCCCTCTGTTTTCCAGCATCACAGATGGCCATGAGCACCACTGTCTACGGTTTGAAGAACTGCGATACCTGCAAGAAGGCGACCAAGTGGCTGGACCGCTTCGGCGTGCCGTACACCTTCGTCGACTACCGCGACAACAAGCCCAGCCCGGAAACCCTGCTGGAATGGGCCGCGCAGCTGGGCGGCCTGGCGGCGATGGTCAACAAGTCCTCCACCACCTGGCGGCAATTGCCGGACAACCGCAAGGCGGCCGACTCGGATGCCGAATGGAAGCTGCTGCTGCGTGAGTACCCGCAGCTGATCAAGCGGCCGGTGGTGGTGACCGCCGACGGCACGGTCAGCCAGGGCTTCAGTGACAACGGATTCAAGGCACGCTTCGGCGTGGGCGGCGCATGAGTGCCGTCCTCGACCTGACCTGCGAGCTGATCGCACGCCCTTCGGTGACGCCGGACGATGCCGGCTGCCAGGCGTTGCTGGCGGCACGCCTGAAGCAGGCTGGGTTCCACTGCGATCACCTGCGCCTGGGCGAGGTCGACAACCTGTGGGCGACCCACGGCCATGGCGCGCCGGTGCTGGTGCTGCTGGGACACACCGACGTGGTGCCGCCCGGCCCACGTCAGGCGTGGACGAGCGACCCGTTCACGCCGACGATCCGTGACGGCGTGCTGTATGGCCGCGGCACGGCCGACATGAAGGGCAGCGTGGCCGCGTTCGTGGTCGCCGCCGAGCAGTTCGTGGCCGCGCATCCCGATCATCCCGGCACGCTGGCGGTGCTGTTGACCAGCGACGAAGAAGGCGACGCGATCGATGGCGTGCGCCATGTGGCACGGCTGTTCGCCGAGCGTGGCCAGCGCATCGACTGGTGCATCACCGGTGAGCCTTCGTCGACCGCGACGCTGGGTGACCTGCTGCGTGTCGGCCGTCGCGGCAGCCTGTCGGCCAAGCTGCGCGTACAGGGCGTGCAGGGGCATGTGGCGTACCCGGAAAAGGCGCGCAATCCCATCCACCAGGCCGCGCCGGCACTGGCCGAACTGAGTGCGCGGCGCTGGGACGAAGGCTACGAGAGCTTCCCGCCGACCAGCCTGCAGATCTCCAACATCCATGCCGGCACGGGCGCCAACAACGTGATTCCCGGTGAGCTGGAGGTGGACTTCAACATCCGCTACAACCCGCACTGGGACGCGCCGAAGCTGGAGGCGGAGATCGCTGCACTGCTCGACCGGCATGGCCTGCAGTACACGCTGAAGTGGCATCGCAGCGGTGAGCCGTTCTACACCCCGGAAGGTACCTTGCGCGCCACTGCGCGTGCCGTGCTGGCCGAACACATCGGTCGTGCGCCGGAGGAAAGCACGGGCGGTGGCACCTCCGACGCGCGCTTCATCGCACCGCTGGGTGCGCAGTGCATCGAAGTGGGGCCGGTCAACGCCAGCATCCACCAGGTGGACGAGAACGTGCGCGTGGACGAGCTGGAAGCGCTGCCGGGGCTGTACCAGCGGCTGGTGGAACGGCTGCTGGTGTGAGGAGGGAGGGTGCCGACCGTTGGTCGGCACGCCTCCGGCTGAGGCTGCTTTCCTGTAGAGCCGAGCCATGCTCGGCTCTACTACTCCGAGAAAATGAAGAACGGCGGCTCGATCGCCTTCTTCCAATAGCTCGGCGCGGCCATGTAGAAGTGCTGCGCTTCGGCCCTGGCGAACCATTGCGTCGCTGCATCGGTGTTTTTCTCCACGCCCGGCGCGCTCCGACCCAGCAACAGCCCAGCGAAGTACTGGCCGAACACGTTGCCCTGCGCACCGGCGAGCTGGTACAGCTGCAGGGCGCGCGCCGGATCGCGCGGCAGGCCCACGCCTCTTTCCAGCAGCGCGCCCAGGTCCACCTGCGCTTCGGCATCGCCGCGCTCGGCGCGTCGCTGGATGCGGGCCACCAACGGGTGCACGGTGCCGGCCTGCGCGGCCACCGCATCCGGCAGTCGTGAGGAACGGCTTGGATAGCGGTGGTAGATCATCGCGCGCAGGTCCCAGCGCAATGCCAGCTGCGCGTCGCTGCGCGCGCGATAGGCAGTGGCGAGTTCATGGAACGCGTAGGGATTGCCGTGGTTGGCCGCTGCCAGGTAGGCGCGTTCGCCACGTCGCCACGACGCACGCAGAACCGGTGCAGGATCGATATGGGGGCTGTCGGCATGCCGCAGCGTGCCGGACGTCCAGATCCGGCCCAGTGCTTCTTCCGCCTTGGTGTTGTGGAAGGTCCAGGGCGTGATCGCAGCGGCGCGCTCGTAGTACGTGATCGCACGCGGATCGTTGAAGTGCTCGAAGGTCTGCGCGGTGTTCCAGGCACCGTCGAAGCTGCCGTCGGTGCCGCGTTGCTCCAGGCTTTGCAGCTGGGCTGGCGGCAGGGGCGAAGGCGGGGGCAGGGTCTGGCATGCGGCCAGGCCCAGGCAGAGCAGGGCGGCCAGCGCCCCGGTGCGTCCATTGCGGTGTTGCATTCCAGTTACACATTGCAGGGCGGGCCATTATGCGCCGCCAGGCGGTCCAGCTGGTTGCCGACGCAACTGTTGCGCCGTGCCGGAAACCGGGGTAGGGTCGATGCCATGTCGATCCGCCTGACCACCGCCGTCAACAACAACCGCAATAATCTGCGCGCGAATAATCGTGCGCGGCCGATGCGGGACTGCGCCCTGGGTAGATAGACAGCAACATACGCCCGGACACCAGAAAACCCGCCTCGGCCGATGCGGGTTTTTTTGTGCCCGGGCGCAGCCCCACCCGGGCCTGGATGGCCGGTCGAACACCTTCCCACCCGTGAAATCCCCCAACAGGAGCTCCGCCATGTGTTCGATCTTCGGAATCTTCGGCCTGCAGGCCGGTGACGATCTTCCCGCCCTGCGCCGCCACGCGCTGGAACTGTCGCAGCGCCAGCGCCACCGCGGCCCGGACTGGAGCGGCGTGTACCTCGACGAGGGCGCACTGCTGGTCCATGAGCGGCTGGCCATCGTCGATCCGGCCGGCGGCTCGCAACCGTTGCTGTCGGCCGACGGCCAGCTGGCGTTGGCGGTGAACGGGGAGATCTACAACCACCAGCAGCTGAAGGCCGCGCTGACCACCGCCTATGACTTCCAGACCGGTTCGGACTGCGAAGTGATCAACGCGCTGTACCGCCAGGGCGGATCGCCGGCGCAGTGGCTGGAGCAGCTCAACGGCATCTTCGCCTTCGCGCTGTGGGACCGTGACAGCGGTCGCGTGCTGGTGGCGCGCGATCCGGTCGGCGTGGTGCCGCTGTACTGGGGCCATGATGCGCAGGGGCGCCTGCGCGTGGCCTCGGAGATGAAGGCGCTGGTCGATTCCTGCGCCGATGTCGCGCAGTTCCCGCCAGGCCACTATTTCGACAGTGCCAGCGGCGAACTGGTGCGCTATTACCAGCAGCCGTGGCGCGAGTACGCGGATGTGCAGGGCCGCCAGGCCGACCTGGCCGAGCTTCGCCAGGCCTTCGAGCATGCGGTCGAACGCCAGCTGATGAGTGACGTGCCGTACGGGGTGCTGTTGTCCGGTGGCCTCGATTCCTCGCTGGTCGCTGCCGTGGCTGCACGCTATGCACGCCGTCGCATCGAGGACGGCGGCCAGACCGAAGCCTGGTGGCCGCGCCTGCACTCGTTTGCGATCGGCCTTAAGGGCTCGCCCGACCTGGCCGCTGCTGCGGTTGCCGCCGAAGCGCTGGGCACCGTGCACCACGGTTTCGAATACACCTTCGAGGAGGGGCTGGATGCACTGCCGGAAGTGATCCGCCACATCGAGACCTATGACGTCACCACCATCCGCGCATCGACGCCGATGTTCCTGCTGGCGCGGCGGATCAAGGCGATGGGGGTGAAGATGGTGCTGTCCGGCGAAGGCAGCGACGAGATCTTCGGTGGCTACCTGTACTTCCACAAGGCGCCGGATGCGCGCGAATTCCACGATGAACTGGTGCGCAAGCTCGATGCCCTGCACAACTACGACTGCCTGCGCGCCAACAAGTCGATGATGGCCTGGGGCGTGGAGCCGCGCGTGCCGTTCCTGGATCGCGAATTCCTCGACGTGGCGATGCGTTTCGACGCCGCGCACAAGATGGTCGGTGCCGGGTTCGGTGGCCGTCGCATCGAGAAGGCGGTGCTGCGCGAGGCGTTCGACGGCTACCTGCCGGACAGCATCCTGTGGCGGCAGAAGGAACAGTTCAGTGATGGCGTCGGCTACGGCTGGATCGACGGGCTGAAGGCGCATGCCGAAGCACAGGTGAGCGACCGTGTGCTGGCGGCCGCGGACAAGCGCTTCGCGCACAACCCGCCGCAGACCAAGGAGGCGTACTACTACCGCCACCTGTTCGAGCAGTTCTTCCCTAGTCGCGCAGCTGCCGAGACGGTGCCGGGCGGCAAGTCGATCGCCTGTTCGTCGCCGGCGGCGATTGCATGGGATGCCAGTTTCGCGGCAGCGGCCGACCCGTCCGGGCGTGCGATTGCCGGCGTGCACGAACAGGCACTGGCCTAGCGCCGGAGGCAGTGCCGGCCGTTGGACGGCATTACCGTGCAGGCACCAGCGTCATCACATGCTGGGCCTTGCCCGGCAGGAACGGGGTCGGCCGGCCATGCACCCAGTCTTCATGGCCGGCACCCCAGTAGGGGGACAACGGATGACCGCTCTGGCCGCCGGGCATGTGCACGATGCCATCGGCCTCGTGGCCGGGCGAGACCACCATCCGCTCGGAGGCGCCGAAATTCGGCGTCTGCACGCGCGGCATGTCGCGGTCGCCGGGCAGGCGATCGGCCGGCATGCACAGCCAGCGCTTTGCGAAGTCCGGCAGCGCGCGTGCGATCGGATGACAGATCGCCGCGGTGTTGCGTTCGCCCCAGCTGCGCTGGGCCAGCGGGCCCTGTTTGGACAGTTCGTCCTCGGTTCGTCGTGCCGCATCGACCAGCAGTGCGTCCCAGCTGTCGAAGGCAGGGGGCAGCAGGTTGGCCGGGCGCTGCTGCAGCATCGGCCAGGCGACGCCTTCCAGCTGCGCCAGCCGCGGGTCCAGGTAGTCCTCTCCCAGTCGAGCGTTGGCCGGGGCCAGTAATGCGTCAGACAGCGTCTGCATTACCTGCGAGCGGAACTCGCGCACCACCCGGTAGCTGACCGAGCTGACCGAGGCGCGGCCGCCCCATTGATGGCTGGCCTCTCCCAACCGCTTCAACGCAGGATCGTCACTGCGTTCGATGACGTCGTGCAGCAGTGCCCACCAGCGCTGCAGGAACACCGCGCGGTCGTCGAGCTGGATCGCCAGCAGGTCGTGCTCGTCGAAGCGCTCCTGGATGGCCAGCAGGTCGCGGATCTGCCGCGCACGGGCCCCAAGGTCATAACCACCATGGCCGACGCTGGCCAATGCCTCGCCGTCGAGGACGCGGCCGTTGGCGGTCCACAGGCGATGATCGGGTGGGTCGATCAGTGCCGGTGCGGCGTCGCTGCGGATCGGCCAGGGCGCGCAGTCCTGGTTGCTCGCGGCATTGAAGCCGGCCGGTGCGCAGCCGGGACCGCGGTCGGGGCGGGCGCCGATCAGGCGCCAGGCGATGCGTCCGCTGCGGTCGCCGATCACCAGGTTCTGCGCCGGGATGCCGGCCTGGTCGGCGAAGTGCAGGGCGGCTTCCAGATCGCCGGCACGGGCCAGGTCACCAAAGTCCAGGCGCACCGCACCCGGCAGCTGCGCGACCCAGCGCAGGGCATCGCCGCTGCCATCGGCATGCGTGTGCAGGATCGGTCCCCAGGCGGTTTCGCGCACCGGGAACAGCACGTCGGCCTGGCCCGCCACCGCGATGCGTTCCTCATGCACGGTGACCGCAGCGTTGGCCGGTTCAGTGCGGTAGTCCGCCGTGTCGATGTAGCTGTTGGTGAAGCCCCAGGCAACGTGCCCGTTGCTGCCGACGATCACCGCCGGCAGGCCGGGCAGCGAGAAACCGGTGACATCGACCTGGCCGCCTGCGGCCTGCGGGTCGGGGTAGCGCAGGCGCACGCGGAACCACAGCCCCGGCGCGCGCAGTCCCAGGTGCATGTCATCGGCGACGATGGCGCGGCCGTCGGCGGTCAGTGCACCGGATACGGCGAAGTTGTTGCTGCCGACCGCATCGGCCTCTTCCTGTCCGGTGCCCGGCTTTCCCTGCAATGTGCGCAGATCGAGCTGGCTGGCGTCGGGCAGCACGGCGTTGCCGGTTGGTTCGCCGAACAGGGGCGCATCCCATTCGCTGCCATCGTGGGCGAGCAGGGCGTACAGCGCCGGCGGCACCACCGCGCGGATGCGGCTCAACGCCAGCTCGGTCTGGTTGCCCGGATCCTGCAGGTCGGCGTACATGGCCAGCCCGGTGAGCACGCTGTCGCTGGCCCGCCAGGGTTGCGGCGCCTGGCGCAGCAGCAGGTACGCCCATGGCCGCACCGGAAGTCCGGCCAGTCCCTCATTGACGCCGGCAATGTAGGCGCCTACGGCCTCGCTGTTGCTGCCCAGCGCGGCCTGCATGTTCGCCTCGGTACGCGCGCGCAGGCGATGCACGCGCATGCGCTTGTCGGCGTCGACGGCCTTCGGCCCGAACAGCGCCGACAGCTCGCCCGCGGCACTGCGCCGCATCAGGTCCATCTCGAAATAGCGTTCCTGCGCATGCACGCGGCCCAGCGCACGCATCGCGTCGGCCTGGTTGCCGGCGGTGATGGTGACCACGCCCAGCGCGTCGCGCTCGACGGTGACCGGCTTGGCCAGGCCCGGCAGCGCATGCTCGCCGTCCAGGTCGGCCAGGCTGCCGCGCAGCAGCAGCCACAGCACCAGAACGGTGGCCAGCACGATGGCGATCAACACGCCCAGCACCCAACGCCATGTACGTCGCATCGCACGTCCTTTCCACGCTCGAGGGTCGATTGTAGCCGCAGGCGCAACTGCGACTGATTCCGATTAGATCACCGTCGCCGGAAATGCGTCACCCTATGCCGCATCGATTCACAGGAGCCCCCCATGAAAGGCAACCCGGACGTCATCGCCTGCCTGAAGGAACTGCTGCGCGGCGAGCTTGCTGCCCGCGACCAGTACTTCATCCATTCCCGCCGCTACGAGGACCAGGGCCTGTTCGCGCTGTACGAACGCCTGAACCACGAGATGGAAGAAGAGACCCAGCACGCCGACGCGCTGCTGCGCCGCATCCTGTTCCTGGGCGGCGACCCGGACATGCGCCCGCATGCCACCGAGCCGGGCAAGACCGTGGAGGAGATGCTGCAGAAGGATCTGGATACTGAATACGCGGTTCGGAACAATCTCGCCGCCGGCATGAAGCTGTGCGAAGAGAAGGGTGACTACGTCAGCCGCGACATGCTGCTGGCGCAGCTGAAGGACACCGAGGAAGACCATGCCTGGTGGCTGGAGCAGCAGCTGGGCCTGATCAAGCGCATCGGCCTGGAGCTCTACCAGCTGAGCAAGATCGACGGCAACGGCGCCCCGGCGCACTGAGCCGCAGGCGCTGGGCAATTCCCGGCGACCACCCGGTAGAGCCGACCGCTGGTCGGCTGTCTTTTGAAGAGC